>NZ_BAAALT010000058.1:0-40154 GCF_039528515.1 Luedemannella flava | reverse complement strand
CAGCGCGACGGCCACGCCCGCGCCGACCGCCGCGACGGGGCCTGCCGAGCCGCCTGCCACGCCGGCACCCGCGCAGCAGCTCGCCGGGCACATCTCGCTGCTGCGTCGCGACGGCGACGGGGTGCACCGCCTCACCGTGCAGCTGCACCCGGCCGACCTCGGCGCGGTGCAGGTGGTGGCCGAGCTGCGCGACGGGGCGCTACAGCTCCAGCTGCACGGCGCCACCGAGGTGGGCCGGGAGACGCTGCGCGGCGCCCTGCCGGACCTGCGCCGCGAGCTGGCCGAGGCAGGGTTCAGCAGCTGCACGCTCGACCTGCGCCAGGACGCGCCGGCCGGTGGTCGGCAGCAGCCGCGCTCGGCGCCCGTACCCGCTGGGGGAGACGCCGGCGCGGCCAGCACCGAACCGACCACCGCAACCACCCCACTCACCGGTCGCGACCCCCGCGCCCGGCTGGACATGAAGGTCTGAGGAGAGACATGACCGCCCCCATTTCCGGCACGCCGGTCAATGACGTGCTCGGGCAGTACCCGACCACCAAGCCGACCACCGGCGGGTCCGACCTCGGCCAGGACGCGTTCCTGAAGCTCCTCGTGGCGCAGCTGAAGTACCAGGACCCGAGCAACCCGGCCGACGGTACGCAGTTCCTCGCCCAGACCGCGCAGTTCACCCAGCTGGAGAAGCTCGCGCAGCTCGTCACCGACCAGCAGAACATGCTGGCCGGCCAGCACATCCTCAGCGCCGGCAGCCTTGTCGGCCGCACCGTGTCCTTCCCGGACGAGAACGGGATCACTCAGACGGGCGTGGTCAATTCCGCAACCGTCCTGGGCAGTGAGCCGACCTTGAAGGTAGGCGACTGGACCGTTCCCCTGTCCGCCGTCACTGAGATCCGTCAGTCCGCCTAACCAGTAAGGAAAACAATGCTCCGCTCTCTCTTCTCCGGTATCAGCGGTCTGCGCGCCCACCAGCAGATGATGGACGTGACCGGCAACAACATCGCCAACGTGAACACCGCTGGTTTCAAGACCAGCCAGGCGACGTTCCAGGACGCGCTCAGCCAGATGCTCAGCGCGGCCGGCCGGCCCCAGAACGGCACCGGCGGCACCAACCCGGCTCAGGTCGGCCTCGGCGTGCGTCTCGCCGGCATCAGCACCAACTTCGGTCAGGGTGCCGCCCAGGTCACGGGCCGCAGCACGGACCTGATGATCCAGGGCGACGGTTTCTTCGCGGTCAAGCAGGGCAACGAGACGCTGTTCACCCGTAACGGCTCCTTCTCGTTCGACGCGAACGGCACGCTCACCACCAACACCGGCGCGCTGGTGCAGGGTTGGTCGGCGGACGCCAACGGCGTGATCAGCACCAACGGCGGCGTGGGCGCCATCAAGCTGCCGATCGGCACGCTCCTGGCCCCGACGGCGACGGGGATGGCGCGGTTCTCCGGCAACCTGCCGGCGGACGCGGCGGCGACCACCGTGCTGGAGACCTCGATGCCGATCTACGACGCGCTCGGCACGGAGAAGACCCTGTCGGTGACCCTGACCAAGGTGGACGCCGACACGTGGAGCGTCCAGCTCGACGACGGCACCACCACGCCCCTGCCGGCCCCCGTCGCTATCGACTTCAAGGCGGACGGCACGCCGGTGACCCCCGTCCCCGCGACGGTCATCGGTGGCATCACCGTGGACCTGGCCGGCCTGACGAACTACTCGGGCAGCGCCACGCTGGCGCCGCAGGAGCAGGACGGTTCGCCGATGGGGTCGCTGCAGGCGTTCACGATCTCCAACGACGGCACGCTCATCGGCGTGTTCTCCAACGGCCTCAAGAAGCCGCTGGGCCAGATCGCGATGGCGACGTTCAACAACCCGCCCGGCCTGGAGAAGGCGGGCGACTCGATGTACCGCAACACGGTCAACTCCGGGCAGGCTCAGCTCGGCGTCGCCGGCTCCGCGGGCCGTGGCGTCCTGCAGGCGCAGTCCCTGGAGATGTCCAACGTCGACCTGGCGCAGGAGTTCACCAACCTGGTCATCGCCCAGCGCGGCTTCCAGGCGAACTCGCGGATCATCACGACGTCCGACGAGCTGCTCAACGACCTCGTCAACCTCAAGCGTTAGTCAGCCTTTGCCTCAGCCCGTCGCCGTGGGCGCCGATGTGAAAGGTACATCGGTGCCCACGGACGGGCGCATGTCAGTTCAACCAAGGATGGGATAAGCCGTGATTCTCGTGACGCGACTCAACGGTGCGGTGTTCGCGTTGAACCCCGACCTCGTCGAGCGGGTCGACGCCACCCCGGACACGGTGGTCTCCCTGCTCGACGGAACCAAGTACATCATCGCGGAGTCAGTGCCGCGGTTCATCGAGCTGGTGCGTGAGCACCGCGCCTCCGTCATCGCGCTCGCGCACCAGATGGAGGACGACCCGGAGCTGGAGCCCCCGACCGAGCCGAACGCGGCCCGGGTCCCCGGTGAGACCGCCTCCAACAACGTGGTCCAGTTGCAGCGGAGGAAGCGGTAATGGATCCGGCAACCCTGATCGGGATCGGCCTGGCGTTCGGCGCGATCTTCCTGACCCAGATCATCGAGGGCGGCTCGCCCGCGTCGATCATCCTGCTCCCACCGATGCTGCTCGTCTTCGGCGGCACCATCGGCGCCGGCATGGCCGGCGGCATCCTGCGCGACGCGAAGGGGATCTTCCCACAGCTCAAGCGCGCGTTCAGCAGCAAGTCCACGGCGCCGACCGAGCTTGTCGACACCGTGGTGTCGCTGGCCCAGCGCGCCCGCCGCGAGGGCCTGCTGGCCCTGGAGGACGAGGCGCGCGAGGTGTCCGACCCGTTCCTGCGCCGGGGCCTGGAGCTCGCCATCGACGGCACCGACCCGGAGGAGCTCAGCGAGATCCTGCACGCGGAGGTGGCTGCCAAGCGCAAGTCGGACCGCGTCGCGGCCAAGATCTTCTCGGACATGGGCGGGTACGCGCCGACGATCGGCATCATCGGTACGGTCATCGGCCTGGTCCACGTGCTGGAGCAGCTGAGCGACCCGAACAGCCTCGGGCCGCTGATCGCGGGCGCCTTCGTGGCGACGCTGTGGGGCGTGCTCAGTGCCAACATCATCTGGCTGCCCATCGCCAACCGCCTCAAGCGGATGAGCGAGCTGGAGTGTGACCAGATGGAACTGGCGATCGAGGGCGTGCTGGCCATCCAGTCCGGCTCGAACCCGCGCCTGGTCGCGCAGCGGCTCAAGAGCCTGCTGCCGCCGGACGCGCAGGGCGAGTCGAAGGGCGAGAAGGCCAAGGCGGCATGACCGGGCGTAGCGAGGTGGCGGCATGAGCCGGAAAGTGAAGGCGCCACGGCGCCGGCCCGGCGGCCATCACGAGGAGGAGCACCAGAACCACGAACGGTGGCTGGTCACCTACGCGGACATGATCACGCTGCTGATGGTGCTGTTCATCGTCATGTTCTCGATGAGCGCCGTGGACACCAAGAAGTTCTCGGAGCTCGCGAGCGCGCTGGCGGTGTCGTTCGGTGCCGGGCACAGCACCCTGCTGTCCGGCATGGCGTCGCCGATCGAGGGCCAGGACAAGGACATGACCGTCATGCCCAAGGACCCCGGCGCCGACCCGAACCTCAAGGGCGAGCTGGCCCGTAACATGACGATCCAGCCCGACACGGCCGAGGACAAGCGGGACCGGGCGAAGGGCACGGAGGACGCGCGCGCCGCCGAGCGGGAGGTCGACAACCTCCGCGAGGTCCAGCGCAAGATCACGGCCGCGCTCGAGGCGAAGCGGCTCCAGGACAGCGTGCAGTTCCACATCGACGAGCGGGGCCTCGTGGTGACCGTGGTCACCAGCGCGGTGGTCTTCGCCGGCGACCGTGCGGATCTGCTCGCCGCCGGGCGCGACATCGTCGACGCGATCGCGCCGACGCTGCGTAAGCTGCCCAACCGCATCCAGGTGGACGGGCACACCAACCAGTTGCCCGTACCCACGGTGAACTACCCGAGCGCCTGGGAGCTGTCCACGGCCCGGGCATCCGCCGTGGTGCGCCGCCTGGCCGGGGACGGGCTGGCCCGTAGGCGCCTGAGCGCCGCCGGGTACGCCGACACCCGCCCGCTGGTGGACCCGAACGACGCCCGCTCGGTGATCATGAACCGCCGGGTCGACGTCGTCGTCCTGTCCACCCTGCCGTCCGATCAGGCGGCGCTGCTCCCGTCCGTCGCCGGTTAACCCCGCACCACCCCACCAACGAGGAAGCCATGAGCAAGAACGACACCGACTCCACGGTCGACACCGCGAAGCCGAAGCGCACGAAGATGCTGGTGATGCTGGGCATCGTGGTGATGGCCGCGGTTGCCGTGACGGGTGTGAAGCTGATGCTGGACCCGCGCGACGAGACGCCCCAGGCCGGCACGGTCCTCGTGCTCGACACCGTCACGGTGAACCTGGCCGACGGCCACTACCTGAAGATGAAGCTCGCCCTGCAGTCCACCGCCGAGGCGGACGGGCACGGCGGCCTGGAGGGTAGCCACGCGCAGGACCTGGCGATCACCGCCTACACGGGGCGCACGATCGGCGAGCTGTCGTCGGTCGCCGGCCGGCGGCAGGCGAAGGCCCAGCTGCTGGAAGTGGTCAAGAAGGCCTATGACGGCAAGGTCATGGACATCTACTTCACCGAGTTTGTGACGCAGTAGGCAGTCGGCCGGTTTTATCAAGATCTCCTCAAGGGGTCGAGGGTGGAGCCGATGGGTGAGGGCGTGACCATCACGTCCTCACCCGTGCAGACCGGCCGCATGGCAGCGCGCCGGGGAAGCACCGGCCCGCAGCCGTACGATTTCCGGCGCCCGATCAAGCTCTCCCGTGAGCACGTACGCATGCTGCAGATCGTCTTCGAGACGTACGCACGCAGCTGCGCCACCCTGCTCACCACGCGCTTGCGGGCGGTGTCGCAGCTGTCGCTGCTCGCGATCGAGCAGGTGACCTACGACGAGTACATCTCGACGCTGAGCAGCCCGACCGTCATCGGCTCCGTCACCCTCGCCCCGCTGCCGGGCCAGGTGCTGATGGAGGTCCCGCTCGGCTCGATGATGGCCAGCCTCGACCACATGCTCGGCGGGCCCGGCGGCATCCAGCCCACCCGGCCGCTCACCGACGTCGAGATCCCGCTGGTGCGCAACCTCCTGGAGAAGATGCTCGCCGAGCTGAGTTACGGCTTCGAGCAGCTGGTGCCGACCAACCCCCGGCTGGGCGCCCTCGAGTACAACCCGCAGTTCGTCCGGGCGGTGTCGCCCGGCGACGCCGTGGTGGTCGCGTCCTTCGAGATCCGGGTCGGCGACACCGAGAACCTCGCGAGCATCTGCCTCCCCTTCACCACCATCATGCCCGTGCTGCGCTCGGACAACGATGACGTGAAGCTGTCGGAGGAGGAGCAGGCGGTACGGCGCAACGCCCACCGCAAGATCTCCGATGGTCTGTCGGCCGCGCCCATCGACGTCGCGGTGAAGTTCCGTGCGGTGCGCATGCGTACGGACGAGATCGTCGACCTGCAGCCCGGCGATGTCGTGCGCCTGCACCACCCGGTGGACGAGCCCCTCACGATCACCGTCAACGACCACACCTTCGCCCACGCCGTCCCCGGCAATCAGGGCACCCGGCTGGCCTGCCTGGTTGTACCCGAACCCCACGAGGAGAACCACTGATGACCGTCCTGCCCGACACCAGCCGCCGGCTGGACCTCGCCCGCGCCGCCGCGGCCGCCGCCGTGGCCGTGCTGCCCAGCAGCCAGCCGCTGGAGGTTGGCGTCCCGACGTCCACGCTCCCGGAGCACCTGCCGGCCGGCCAGGCCGTGACGGCCCGGTTCACCGGTACGGCCACCGGCGACATCGTGGTGCTCGTGGCTGAGGACCTCGCCACGGCGCTGCAGCAGAGCCCGTTCGGCCCCCTCGACCTGGCGTCCGCCGTCCGCTCCGCGATCGAGTCCGCCGCGGGCGTCTTCGGCCCGGTGGTCGTCGAGCCCGGCCAGCAGATGGAGCCCAGCGTCGCCTTCAGCGCGATCGCGGCCAAGGGCGACGCGATGTTCGTGCCGCTGCTCGAGGGCGACCAGACGCGCGCGGCGATCGGCATCAGCGTCCGCGCAGGCGGCGGCGAGACCGCCCGGGTCGCCGAGCGCGTCGCCGACGCAGCCCCGTCGCTGCGCCGGGCGGGCCTGGACCTGCTGCACGACGTGGAGATGGAGATCTCGGCGGAGCTCGGCCGGACCCGGATGAGCGTCCGCGAGCTGCTCTCGCTGGCCCCGGGCGCCGTGGTGGAGCTGGACCGTGCCGCCGGCAGCCCGGCCGACCTGCTGGTCAACGGGCGGCTCATCGCGCGGGGCGAGGTCGTCGTCATCGACGAGAACTTCGGCATCCGGATCACCGACATCGTCAGCCCCGTCGGCGAGCGCGGCTGAGGTAGACACCGCGTGATCGAGCTCGTCGTACGTATCGCGTTCTCGCTACTCGTCGTGCTGGGCCTGCTGTGGGGCATCGCCCGGATCAGCAGGCGCCGGGTCACCGGACGCGGCGCCACCACGCTGACCGTGCTCGCCCGCCAGCAGTTGGGGCGCAACTCCTCGGTGGCCGTGGTGCGCGTCGTCGACCGGGCGATCGTCCTGGGCGTCACCGACGCCCAGGTGTCCCTGCTCGGCGAAGCGGACCTGGCCGCGCTCGAGAAGGCGGCCGCGCCCCAGGAGCGTCGCGACGCGGTGCAGGTCGGGGCCCCGGCCCGGGCCGCCGCGCCGCTCGGCAGGCTCGACGGGTCGGTGCTCTCCCCGAAGACCTGGCGGGCGCTCGGCGACGCGCTGCGCGAACGGACGGTGCGCTCGTGAGGCGACTCGTCCTGGCCTTCATGGCCACGGTCGGACTGCTGCTGGGCGTACTCCTCATGGGATCGCCCGCGGCGGCCGCACCGCCGGCCGCATCGGTGACCACCGCGGTGGTCGCGGCACCGGCCGCCGGCCCCCTGGCGCTCCCGATGCCCGCCGACCCGACCCCGCCGGCTGACCCGACGGCCCCGTCGATCAACGTCAACGTGGGCGGCGGCAACAGCAAGCCCAGCAGCAACCTGGTCATCCTGATGGGCCTCACGGTGCTGTCCGTGGCGCCGGCGCTCCTGCTGCTCTGCACCAGCTTCACCAAGATCTTCGTGGTGCTCAGCATCACCCGCAACGCGCTCGGCCTCCAGGCCGTGCCGCCGAACCAGGTGCTCGCCGGGCTGGCGTTGTTCCTGAGCCTGTTCATCATGGGCCCGGTCCTGTCGAAGATGAACTCCGAGGGCGTGCAGCCCTACCTCAACGGCGACAAGACGCAGGCCGTCGCGTTCTCCGACGGCGTGCAGCCGCTGCGGGAGTTCATGATCAAGAACACCCGGTCCGACGAGATCGCTCTGCTCACCAAGGTGGCCAAGGACCCGCGACCGGCGAACGCGGCCGAGGTGCCGCTGACCACGCTGGTGCCGGCGTTCGTCCTGTCGGAGCTGCGGGCCGCGTTCATCATCGGGTTCGTCATCTTCATCCCGTTCCTGGTGATCGACATGGTGGTCTCCGCGTCGCTCATGTCGCTGGGCATGATGATGCTGCCGCCCGTGACGGTGTCCCTGCCGTTCAAACTGCTGCTCTTCGTCCTGGTCAACGGGTGGGGTCTCATCGTCACCGCACTCGTCGGCAGCTATACCTAGGGAGTGCGCCGATGAGCGACACCGACGTCATCCATATCGGGCTGCAGGCGCTGATCATCGCCGCCAAGCTGGCCGCCCCCGTGCTCGTCACCGCCCTCGTGGTCGGCTTCGCGATCTCGCTGTTCCAGTCGGTGACGCAGATCCAGGAGGCGACCCTGTCCTTCGTGCCCAAGGCGGTGGGCATCGGCGTCGCCCTGCTGCTGAGCGGCAACTGGATGCTGCACGAGCTGATCTCGTTCACGCAGGGCATGTTCGATCAGATCCCGCGACTGCTGGGCACCGGCTGAGCATGTCATGGCAGCTCAACAGCGCCTCGTTGGTGGCGCTGCTGCTCGCCACGGCGCGGACCTCGGCCTGGCTCGTGGTCTGCCCGCCGTTCAACTCCCGGCTGATCCCGGCACAGGTGAAGGCCCTGCTCTCGCTGGCCATCGGGCTGCTCGTGACGCCCGGGCTGGTCGACTCGGCGCCGCCGGTGACGGCCGGCGCGCTCATCGAGAGCGCCATCCAGCAGGTTGCCGTCGGTCTCGCGCTGGGCTTCCTCACGATGCTCTGCTTCGCGGCCGTCAAGGCCGCCGGTGACCTGCTCGACCTGTTCGGCGGCTTCGCGCTGGCGCAGGCGTTCGACCCGCTGTCGACGACGCAGAGCTCGGTCTTCGGCCGCTTCTTCAACCTCGTGGCGGTCACGTTGCTGTTCGTCAGCGACGGTCACCAGATGGTGCTGCGCGGGTTCACCCGGTCGTTCGAGACGCTGCCGCTGGACGGGGCCCTCTCGCTGGAGTCGCTCAGCCGGCTGCTCAGCCACGGCCTGGACGACCTGTTCATCGCCGCGCTGCAGATCGCCGGTCCGCTGATCGCCGTGCTGTTCTGCACGGATGTCGCGCTGGGTCTGCTCAACCGGGTGGCCCCCTCGCTCAACGCGTTCGCCATCGGTCTGCCCGCGAAGATCCTGCTCACCATGTCCCTGGCCGGCTTCACGCTCGTGATGCTCCCGCACGCGCTCGACGGCATCGTCGACAAGGCCGTCGCGATGGTCGTCCGATTGGCAGGGGGGTAGGCGTGAGCGAGCGTCAGCGGGTGAACCATCAGCTCCGTACTGACTCACGTCGACGCCGGAGCGCAGCGGAGGTGGCGGCGTGAGCGGCGAGAAGACTGAGCAACCTACCGCCCAACGGAAGCAGAAGGCCCGCAAGGAGGGCCAGGTCGCGCGGACCCCCGACCTGGGCGCCTGGGCCGGGATGCTGGCGGCCAGCATGCTGCTGCCGCTGACGGTCAAGATCGCGAATGGCCGGGTGCAGGAGCTGGTGGCGCAGGTTCCGAGGGTGATCGAGAACCCGGACGAGACCCTGATGCTCCGGGTGCTGCGGGACGCGATGATCGCGGTCGGGTTGTCCATCGCGCCGCTGGCGGCCTCGTTGCTCGTCCTGGGTATCGCGGCCGCCGCCGCGCAGGGCGGCCTGCACTTCGCCAGCAAGCTCATGGTGCCGAAGTTCTCCCGCCTCAACCCGTTGCAGGGGATCAAGCGGGTGGTGGGACCACACGCGCTGTGGGAGGCCGTGAAGGCGGTTTTCAAGACCGCGGTGCTGGGCGGGGTGCTCTACTACTCCATCCGCGACCTGATTCCGATCATGTTCGGCGGGGGCGCGCTGCCCCTGGAGGCGCTGCTCGGTGAGATCGTGAGCGCGGCCCTGACGCTCATCCGGTCGGCGGCTCTCGCCGGCCTGGTCATGGCGGCGGCGGACTACGCCGTGGCCCGCCGGCGGATCAACAAGCAGATCCGGATGTCGAAGCAGGAGGTCAAGGAGGAGCACAAGCGCTCCGACGGTGACCCCCAGCTCAAGGGCGCCATCCGCTCCCGGCAGCTGGCCATGAGCCGTAACCGGATGATGGCCGAGCTGCCCCAGGCGGATGTCGTGGTCGTCAACCCCACCCACGTCGCGGTAGCCCTGCGCTACGACCCGGAGAAGGGCGCGCCGCGCGTGATCGCCAAGGGCGCCGGCGCGGTCGCCGCCAAGATCAGGGAACGGGCCGCGGAGCACCGCATCCCGCTCGTGCAGGACGTACCGCTGGCCCGGGCCCTGCACGCGAGCTGTGACATCGGGGCCGAGGTGCCGCCGGAGCTCTACGGCGCGGTCGCGCGCGTGCTGGCGTTCGTCATGGGCCTCAAGGCCCGTGGTTCGGCGGCCGGCCTGCACCGCCCGTTCGCCGCGGCGGCGGCCTGAGGACGTAATCCTCAAGATTTTCTCAAGCTTCCGCTCAGGCCCTACCGGTCCGAGGCCGATGGGACGACGTCAGCACAAGTCGGTGTGATCGAAGGTGGCCGTGAGAGCCCAGAAGCTCAGCCAGTACGTCGTGCCGGTCGGCGTTATCATGATCATCATCATGATGGTGGTTCCGCTGCCGCCGCTGCTGCTGGACCTGCTCATCGCCCTGAACATCACCTTCGCGCTGCTCGTCCTGCTCGTCAGCATGTACGTCAAGCGGCCGCTGGACTTCTCGGTCTTTCCGTCGCTGCTCCTGGTGGCGACCCTCTTCCGGCTCGCGCTCAACATCAGCGCCACCCGTCTCGTCCTTCTCGACGGCTTCGCCGGCAAGGTCATCGACGCCTTCGGTCACTTCGTTGTCGGCGGCTCGCTCGTTGTCGGCCTGGTGATCTTCCTGATCCTCATCGTGATCCAGTTTCTGGTGATCACGAAGGGTGCCGAGCGGGTCGCCGAGGTCGGCGCCCGGTTCACCCTCGACGCCATGCCCGGCAAGCAGATGGCGATCGACGCCGACCTGAACGCGGGCCTGATCGACGAGGCCGAGGCGCGCCGCCGGCGCGGCGAGGTCGCGGCCGAGGCGGACTTCTACGGCGCGATGGACGGTGCCTCGAAGTTCGTGAAGGGCGACGCCATCGCCGCCATCGTGATCACCATCGTGAACCTGGTCGGTGGCTTCATCATCGGCATGGTGCAGAAGGGCATGGCGCCCGGTGACGCGGTCAACCACTACAGCCTGCTCAGCGTCGGTGACGGCCTGGTCTCGCAGATCCCCGCGCTGCTCATGTCGGTGGCGACCGGTCTCATCGTGACCCGCTCGGCCACCGAGGGCGACCTGGGCGGCACGGTCGCCGGCCAGCTCGGTGCCCACAAGCGCGCCCTGCAGATCGGCGGGGCCGCGGTCCTGGCGCTGTGCCTCATCCCGGGGCTGCCCAAGCTGCCGTTCATCCTCGTGGGCGGCCTCGTGCTCGGCGTGGCCTCCCGGCTCAAGGCGCCGGCCGCCGAGGTCACGGAGGAGGCGGGGCCGACCGAGCCGACGCCGGCCGAGGTCACCGAGGCCCTGATCACCGAGATGCGGGTCGACCCGCTGGAGCTCGCGCTCGCCCCCGACCTGATCGACCTCGTCGACACGGGCGACCTGCTCGACCGGGTGCGTGCGCTGCGCCGCAAGGTGGCGCTCGAGCTGGGCATCGTGATGCCGCCCGTGCGTACCCGCGACGACCTCGATCTCCCGCTGTCCAGCTACGCCGTCCGCATCAGCGGCGTCGACGCCGGGTCCGGCCACGCCCCGCCCGGCACCGTGCTCGCCATCGGCGAGGGCCTGGGCAACCTGCCCGGCCGCGCGGGCACCGAGCCGGTCTTCGGCCTGGCCGGCAAGTGGATCCCGGCCGAGCTGTCCTACCAGGCGGAGCTGTCCGGCGCGACCGTCGTGGACCGGGCGTCGGTGGTCATCACCCACCTCGCCGAGGTGGTCCGCGCGAACGCGAGCCGGCTCCTCGGCCGCGAGGACGTGCGGGCGCTCACCGAGATGGTCAAGCGCACCCACCCCGTCGTGGTGGAGGAGCTGACCCCCGCGCTGCTGTCGCACGGCCAGATCCAGAAGGTGCTGCAGTCACTGCTGGAGGAGGGCGTCGCGATCCGCGACCTGGTCCGGATCTTCGAGGCGCTGTCCCTGCGCGCCAAGGTGTCCACCGACCACGACGGCCTCGTCGAGGCGGCGCGTGGCGCGCTCGGTCCGGCCATCGCCAACGCGCAGGCGGACAACGGTGTGCTCAGCGTGCTCACCCTCGACCCGCAGCTCGAGCAGATCATGCTCGAGTCGGTGCGCCCGGTCGAGTCCGGCGCGTTCCTCGCGCTGGACGCCAACACCGCCGAGGCCGTCGTGGCGTCCACGACCCGCCTGGCGGAGGCGGCCGAGCAGCAGGGACACACGCCCGTCCTGGCGTGCTCCCCGCCGCTGCGCGCGCCGCTGTACCGGCTGCTGCGATCGGGTGGTCGCAACCAGATTGTCCTGTCATATCCGGAACTCGCCGGCGCGCCGGCGCGTATCGAGACCATGGGGGTGGTGAACGGTGTCTACGCGGGTATTGCTTGAGGGTCCTGCCATCGAGCCGTTGCTGGAGCAGGTCAGGTCCGAGTACGGCGCGGCCGCGCGGATCGTGTCGGCCGAGAAGGTGCGCACGGGCGGGCTCGGCGGCTTCTTCGCCAAGCAGCGCTACGAGGTGGCCATCGAGGTCGAGGAGCCCACGGCCCCGTCCGTGACCGCCCCGGCCGCGTCCAGCCCGTCCGCCCCGGCTGCCGGCGCGACCGACGAGCTGGCCGCGCTGCTCGAACTGGTCGAGGCGAGCCAGGACCGCTTCCGCAACCTCCCCGCCCCGGACAGCGTGGACGCGCCGGTCATGACGACCGCGCGGGTGGTCCCGGCCGAGGTCCTGCCGGCGTCCGGTCCCCGGGCCGGCCTGGTGTCCACGAGCGGTGACGCCTTCGCGCGTCTCATGGCCGAGTTCGAGGCGGTGACCGAGCGTCCCGGCGACACGGAGCGCCTGCTGGGCCTGGACCGGCTCGGGTCGGGCGTGCGTCCGTTCCAGCCGCAGGTGATCCGCCGCGACGACTCGGACCTGCTGCCCGTCCGGTCGGGCGCGGCCGCGCTGACCGACCGCCTGCGGGAGCTCGGCATGCCCGCGCACCTGGCCGTCCGCAGCCGCGGCGGCGACCCGTGGCAGGCCGTCGTCAGCGCGCTGTCCGACCTGCCCACGCCGCCGGCCGCGCCGACCGAGGCGGGCGACGTGCTGGTCATCGTGGGCGAGCGCGACCACGCTCTCGCCGTCGCCCGGACGCTGGCGCCGACGATGCACCTCGACCCCTCGCGGATCATGGTGGTCGGTCCGTCCGTGGCGGGCACCGGCCTGCACGCGAGCCGCCGGCTGAGCGGTCCGAGCGAGGTGCGCCGCCGGGCGCGCCAGCTGCACCGGGCCGACGTGCCGCACCTGGTGGTGCTCGACACGACGTTCGGCGACGACGCGTGGGCGCGCGAGGTGCTCCGCGCGATCGGGGCGAGCGCGGTGTGGGCGGTCGTCGACGCGGGTCGCAAGACCTCCGCGATCGCCCGGGCGCTGCGTGGGCTGGGCCGGGTGGACGGCCTGGCGGTCTACGGCGTACCCGGGTGTGACGACCCGGCGACAGTCCTCGGCCTTGACGTACCCATGGCCATGGTCATGGGTGAGCCGGCCACGCCGCAGGCGTGGGCCGCACTGCTCGCACCGCGCCTGATCGGCGCCGTGACCCGGGAGGATGGTGGCGACCTGTGATCAGGCCCGCGACGCTCGTCATTGCGCTGGTCCTGGCCGCGCCCGCCCTGTGGCAGGCGTTCTTCGCCGAGGACTTCGACATCAACCGGGTGCTGACCCGGTACCTCATCGCCGTGCCGGTCGCGGCCCTGATGATCTTCTGTCTCAGTGTGCTCACGGATGCCTACCGCCGGGCGGTGGCGGCACGTGAAGAGGCGGAGCTCGAGGAGCAGATGCGCAAGGAGACGGAGGCGCTGAAGGCCGCGGAGGCGGCAGCGCTCAAGGCGGCCGCGCCGTCCCCGCGCGCGCCGGAGCCCGCCCCCGAGGTGGCGGACGCGGACGAGGCGGTCAGTGCCGCTTGAGCATGGCCTTCTCGGCGCTGCTGAAGGCGAGCGTCGAGTTGCGCCCGTTGGGACACGTGAGGCTGTAGTACATGATCGACGAGCAGCTCTTGTTGTGGCTGTGGACGCCGAAGGCGTGACCGAGCTCGTGCACGAGGGTGTCGTACCGCAGCGAGTAGCTCATCCCGCGGCGGGTCGCGGACAGCTCGATCCGCGTCGGGTTGTTCCCGACGTAGGTGACGGCCGCCCAGCTCGGGTTGGCCAGCTTCCTCTTCTCGCGGATCTGCACGCACGGGTACTTGGGGCGGCAGGCGCCGAACCGCAGCTGGCTGCCCGTGAACCGGTCGACGAACGCCACCGCGCTACGCACCGGCCAGGCCTTGTCGGCCTTGTAGTCGATCCAGACCGTGCGGGGTCCGGCCGCCGCCGCGGGGGTCTCGGAGAGACACAGTAGGGCCGGCGCCAACAGGGCCAGGACGGCGGCGTACGTCTTGCGCATGGCTTTGCTCCTGAACACGGGGTACACGACATGGCGCCTCGGCACGGACCGAGCGCCATAGCGCGGTATGGGTTATGGGGGTACGGCGGAAACCGGTCCGTCGGGGGCGACGACCGGTGTGCCGTGGTGTGGTTGTCGGTGGGTGCGGGCGGTTACAGGGCGACGGAGAGCGCGAGGCGGCCGGTGCCGTAGCGGGTGACCTCGACCTCCAGGTCAAGGCGCTGTCCCAGCGCGATGAGCTGGCTGGCGACGTCGGTGGGAACCTGCTCGCCCGGCGCGATGAACTGGTACAGACGCAGGTGTGGCGCGTCCTCGCGGTTCAGCAGGCCGGTGAAGATGTTGCAGAGCTCCTTGACGTTCTCCGCCAGGTTCGGCGCGAGCGCCTTGTCGTCCACGGCGTCCTCCGCCGCGCCGGGCGGCAGGAGGCCGAGTGCGGCCCCGGCGTTCGCGGCCAGCGGGAGGTCCAGGCCGAGCACCGCGGACAGGCGCAGGTTCTGGTCGGTGTAGACGGCGATCGCCATGCCCTTGACGTCGGAGGCCTGTGCCGGACCGGTGACGCTGACGTTGACGTCACGGCCGAGGAGGTCCTCGAACATCGAGCGGATCCGCATGGCGGGGGGAAGTGGTACAGACATAGTGATCATCCCAGGATGGGGGTGAATACTTCGGTGAACCGGTCTGCGGTGAACGGCTTGATGATGAAGAACAGGGCGCCCGCGTCCTGGGCGGCCTGCTGCATCTGCGGGGTGCATTCCGAGGTGACGAACCCGAAAGGCACCCTGCTTCCCCCGGCACGGAGGGCGTTGAGCACCTCGATGCCGGTCATCTCGGGCATGTTCCAGTCCGAGATGACCAGATCGGGGGCCTCAGCGTTCACCGCGTCGAAGGCCTGCCGACCGTCGGCGGCCTCGACCACGTCATGATCGCCGAACCCTGCCTGACGCAGGGTACGGGTGACGATCTGACGCATCACGCGGCTGTCGTCGGCGACAAGGATCTTCATCCGTTGCCGTCCGCGAGGTCGGTCTTCTGCCACATGGCGATCGAGACGGGCTCCTCGCGCCACACGCCGGCCAGCTCGCAGATCTGCACGCAGGCGGGCCAGCGCACGCTGCCACCGCTCACGTTGACGACCTGTGGGAGCGAGACCATCGAGGACGCGGGCAGCATGCTCTTGACGTTGCCGCCGACGATGTTGGCGAGCTCGCCGAGCACGTCGGTGACGTCGTCAGCGCTGACCTCGGTCGCGTCCATCATGAGGAACGCGGCCGCCGCCTGCTTGGCCGCGGCGTCGGAGCAGGAGACCACGACGTGGCCGCTCCAGCCGCCGGTGATGGAGACCGACGCGACGATGTCGGTGCTCGGCGACTCCTCGATCGGGATCAGCGGGTCGGTGCCCTCAGTGTCGAGGTAGGACGACCAGACCTGCCCCACGATGTCGGCGAGGTCCTGGGCGGTGGGAACGATTTCGGTGCTCATGCGGTCGCTCCGCTCGGTACGAGGCCCAGGAGGGCCAGCTTCTCCAACATGGCGCCCTGGGTGAAGGGCTTGATGACGTACTCGTGGGCGCCCGCGGCGAGCGCGCGCACGATCTGGCTCTGCTCGCTCTCCGTGGTCACCATGACCAGGGTCATGTCCTTGAACCGGCCGTCGGCCCGCACCGCGGTGACGAACTCCAGGCCGTTCATGTTCGGCATGTTCCAGTCGACAAGGGCCAGGTTCGGGACCTCGCTCTCGCTGTTCAGCGTGTCGAGGGCGGCCTTGCCGTCCTCCGCTTCGATGACGTCGAAGCCGAGTTGCCCGACGATGCGGCGCAGGATGAGCCTCATCGCGCGGGAGTCGTCGATAACGATCGCTCGCATAGTGATCACACCCTCCCCGCGGCGCCGGCCGGCACGGCCGTCCGCATCCGGTACGCGGCGGCGCGACCCACAGCGACCCGTTCGAACCCTTCATCGATCCCGATCGTCGTCTCGGCCGAACCCAGGAACAGCAGCCCGTCCGGCCGCAAGGTGCCCGTGACGCGGTGCAGGACCTCGGCCTTGGTCTCGACGTCGAAATAGATCAGTACATTGCGCAGGAACACCAGGTCGAACAGCCCGAGCGGCGGCAACGGTGCCGCCAGGTTGAGCCGCTGGAAGGTGACCGAGCGGCGCAGCTCCTCGCTGACCGACCAGTGGGCACCCACCCGCTCGAAGTGGTGGACCAGCATCGCGGCCGGGAGGCCACGGTTGACCTCGACCTGGGTGAAGAGCCCGGCCTCGGCCTTGCGGATCATCTCGGCGGAGATGTCCGTCGCGATGATCTCGAACGTCCAGCCGGCCGGCAGGAAGTCGCGCAGCAGGATGGCCAGGCTGTACGGCTCCTGGCCGCTGGCGCAGCCAGCCGACCAGATCCGCAGGTGCTTGGCCACACTGCGGGACGCGAGCAGCCCCGGCAGGATGGTCTGGGACAGGGCGCTGAACGGCTCACCGTCGCGGAACCACGACGTCTCGTTGGTGGTGAGCGAGTCGATCACCGCCTGGCGCAGTTCCGGCCCGGGGTCCTGGCGGAGCTGGTAGACCAGCTCGTTGACCCCTCGCATGCCGCCTTCCCGAGCGACAGGTGCCAACCGTGACTGGACCAGGTATTCCTTACCTGGCGCCAGCACGATCGCCGCCTCGCGCTTGATGAAGGCGGCGATAAACGCAAAGTCCGAAGCGGACAGTTGCATCACACCACCACTTTCGTTCGGGTGGTGCGCGAAGCGCCCACACGGCTAACAATGAACGGAGCTATGTCGGGGAGGGGCAGCGTCGCCGTCGCGAGGCCGCCCTTGACCACACCGCCGGGCATGCCCCACACCACGGAGCTGGCCTCGTCCTGGGCGATCACGTCGGCGCCGGCGGCGCGCAGCACCTGGCTGCCGGAGACGCCGTCCTGACCCATGCCGGTCAGCACGACGCCCAGCGCGGCGCCGCCGTACACCTGGCGGACCGAGCGGAACAGCACGTCGACGGCGGGCCGGCAGGAGTGCTCCGGCGGCGCGTCGGTGAGCACGGCGACCACGGCGGCGCCGCGGCGGGCGACCGTGAGGTGCCGGTCACCCGGCGCGATGAGCACGGTGCCGGGCTGGACCGGCATGCCGTCCTGGGCCTCGGCGACCCGCAGGCCGCACGCCCGGTCCAGCCGCTCGGCGAACATCCGGGTGAAGACCGGCGGCATGTGCTGGACCACCAGGACGGGCGCGGGCAGGGTCGCCGGCAGGGCGCCCAGCACCTGGCTGAGGGCCTCGGGACCGCCCGTGGAGGCGCCGATGGCCACGACGTCGATGCCGCCGGTGCGCTTGGGCGCCGCGCGCGGGGCGACCGGCTCCACCGAGGGGTGGCTGGGGCGGGTCGGCACGCGGCGGTTGTGCAGCGCGTAGATCCGGGGAAGAAGCTGGTCGCGCACCGCGCGCACGGCCGAGGCGATGCTGTCCATGCGCGACGGCTTGGTCACGTAGTCCGTCGCACCCGCGGCGAGCGCGTCCAGCGTCGCGGCGGCGCCGCTCGCGGTGAGCGCGCTGAACATGATCACCGGAAGCCGCGAGTCTGTGCGGCGCAGCTGACGGACGGCCTCCAGACCGTCCATCTCCGGCATCTCGACGTCCATCGTCACGAGGTCGGGGTTGAGCCGCTCGATCTTACGGAGTGCGATGCGACCGTTGGCCGCGGTGCCGATCACCTGGACGTCCGGGGCGTCTGCCAACGCATCGACGATCAGGCGACGGACGACCACTGAGTCGTCGACCACCAGAACCGATATCACGTCGGTCGCCTCCTGGACCTCTCCTTTGGGGTCATCCGTGTGCCCCCTGAACGTCATTCCTTTTCGGCCGGACCCGTCCCGGCTTGAGGACTCCTTGCCACCCGCTCACATCAACCAGGCGGGTCCCAGCGCCCCGATGACCGGGGCGAGTAACCGGTGGGTCGTGGCCTCATCCAGGAGATCCCGGACAACCACGGCCTGAACGGCACCACTGAGCATGTTCCACACCCCGCCGGCCCGGTCGGCCAGCGTGATGACGTCGTGGTCGAGGGCCTGGACGAGCAGCAGCTGGCCGCTCGCCGCCACCCGTATCCGGTCGGAGATGTGGGCGGCCCAGGAGGCAGCGTGGACGGCGCCGGCCCAGGCCACGCCCTCCCGCGCACGGGCCTCGTCGGAGGCGATGGTGAGCCGCTGGGCGTCGGTGGAGCTGACCGTACGCAACCGCTCGAGCAGCGCCGTGACGGCCAGCTGATGCGGTCCGAGGTCAATAGGGGGTAATTCAGGCAAACGGCGCTGCGCCGAGATCCACGGCGCCGCGAGGCGCCGGCGGGTCCGCGGTGACAACACATCCCGCAGGTACGCCGCGACGGCGGCATCGCACAGTAGGGCGGTGGCCTGGGAAGCGAGGGGTTCCTGGCTGGCCGCGAGGCCGGTGCCCGACCACGTCCACGCCAGGATGTCGTAGCGCACCAGGCGCAGCAGCGCGTCGACGGTGCCGATGGGGGCGAGCTGGAGGGCGCGCAGCAGGGCGGCGTTGGACTCGCCGGCCCTGGGCGCCGGCGGGTCGCCGGTGGGATCGTCGCGGGACGTGACGGCCGGGTCCAGGCCGCGGGAGACCGTGGGCATGCGTGCCGCCGCGGTCTCGACCTCCAGCCACAGTTCGGCCCGGGCGTCGTCGGCGAGCAGGTGTTCCGCCATGATCGCGAGCGCCGGCGCGGTCAGGCGCAGAGCGTGCAGCAGTACCTCGGCGGTGGCGGGTCCGCCACCCATCCGGGTCAGATCGAAGCCCAGTACGGGGGCACTCACGAGGGTGTACATGGTCCCTTTCCCAGGAGTGGGCATGCCCGCGGGTCGCGGACACCCGGCCGCCGACGGGCCGCACCCGTGTGGGTACGACCCGCCGGCGTCATCGGGGGGATGCTCAGGCGGTCCGGAAGCGGGCCGTGAGCGTTTCGATCTCGCTCGACATGCGCAGCAGCTCGGTGACGGAGCTCCGCCACTCCTCGCTGGTCTCGGACGCGAGCTGGGCGACCGACGCGACGCTGGCGATGTTCGAGGCGATCTCGGACGAGCCGACCGCGGCCTCGCTGACGCTGCGGTTCATCTCCGTGGTCGTGGCGGTCTGCTCCTCCACGGCCGAGGCGATGGTGACCTGGTAGTCGTTGATCCGGCCGATGATCCGGCTGATCTCGCCGATCGCGGCGACCGCGTTGGACGTGTCGGCCTGGATCGCGGAGACGCGGTGGGAGATGTCCTCGGTCGCCCGGGCGGTCTCCTGGGCGAGCTCCTTGACCTCGTTCGCGACCACGGCGAAGCCCTTGCCGGCGTCGCCGGCCCGCGCGGCCTCGATGGTGGCGTTCAGCGCGAGCAGGTTGGTCTGCTCCGCGATGCTCGTGATCGTCTTGATCACGTTGCCGATCTCGGCCGACGACTCGCCGAGCTTGGCGACCGTCTGGTTGGTCGACTCGGCGGCCTCAACGGCGTCCGAGGCGACCCGGGCGGCGTCGTTGGCGTTCTGCGCGATCTCGCGGATCGAGGCGCCGAGCTCCTCCGAGCCGGCCGCGACGGTCTGCACGTTGCGGGTGACCTGCTCGGCGGCGGCGGCCACGACGTCGGCCTGGGCGCCGGTCTCCGACACGTGGCCGGTGATCTGGTCGGTGGTGCCACCGAGCTGGTCGGCGGCGGCGGCCAGCGACGAGGAGGTGCGGGCCAGGGTGTCCACGGCCTCACGCATGCTGGTGGTCGCCCCGTTGAGCGCGTTCGCGATGGTGCCGACCTCGTCGGTGCCACGGACCTCGACCGACCGGGTCAGGTCGCCGTCGGCGACCGCGACCAGGGCCGCGGAGACCTCCCGCAGCGGCTTCATGGTGCGGCGCACGGTCCACACCGCGAAGTACAGCGAGAGCAGGACGCCGATGCCCGCGACGACCGAGATGGTCGTGACGCCGGTGCTGCGCGCCGACTCGAACTGCACCAGCTGGTTGTGGATCGCCGGCTGGGAGGCCGCGTCGGGCATGGCCTCAACGATGATCGAACGCAGCGACTGGAAGTGCTCGTTCATCTTGTTGATGCCGGAGATACCGG
The DNA here is from genome assembly GCF_039528515.1 of Luedemannella flava. Lineage (NCBI taxonomy): Bacteria > Bacillati > Actinomycetota > Actinomycetes > Micromonosporales > Micromonosporaceae > Luedemannella > Luedemannella flava. The sequence continues at coordinate 19,977 of NZ_BAAALT010000058.1, read as the reverse complement.
CGATGCCGGCGATGGCCGCGGCGACGATGGCGATGCCCGCCGAGAGGTAGACCTTCAGGCCGATCGAGCGGTTGCCGAACCAGCCGCTGGCACGCGTACTTGTGGTGGTGGGGGTGCTCATGGTGAGGGTGACTCCGTCAGTTTCCGGTGGTGGTGGAGAGGGCTTCGTCGACGTTGAGGGCCAGCATCAGCCGTTCGTCGAGCTTGAACGCGCCGCCGACGAGGCGGCGGGCGGGACCGGTCAGGTTGTCCGGCGCCGGCTCGAAGTCGGCATCGTCGAGGTCGACGACCCCGCCGATGCGGTCAACGAGCAGACTGACCGGCCCGTCCTCGGTGCGCAGGATCAGGTTCATGACCGCGCCCTCGGTGAGGGACTGACGCGACAGGCCCAGCTGGACCCGCATGTCGACTGCCGCGATCACCTGACCGCGCAGGTTGAACAGTCCGCCGACGGCCGCGGGGGCCAGCGGCACGGAGGTGTACTCGTGGAACGAGATGACCTCCTGCACCTTGGTCACCTCCACGCCGAAGAGACGGTCGTCAACTTCGAACGTGGCGTACTGGCAGCTCGCCATCTCAGGCCTCCACCATTTCCTGCTCGAGCGTGTGGGAGTAGAAGTGCGGGTCGGCCGCCAGGATCGCGCGGCGCACGTCGAGCAGCTCGGTGACGCGCTTCTCGATCACCGCGGAGCCGACGAGACCCTCGAAGTTGAAGTCGCGCCGGGCCGACGTCGAGTCCTCCACGATGTCGACGATCTGGTCGACGACCATGGCGACGCTGCGTCCGCGCTCGGTGTAGACCACCGCGGAGACCACGTCGGTGGCCGGTGCCACCTCGGTGCCGGTGCCGATGAGGTGCGACAGCCGGACCATGGGCAGGATCTGCCCGCGGTACTGCACGACCTCCTGGCCCATGACGTGCTCGATGCGGTCGACAGCGAACTCCTCGAGACGGGTGACCGAGTCGAGCGGGATCGCCACCCGACGCTCACCCAGGCTCGTGACGAGCAGGCGATCGGCCGTGCCCGCCAGCGCGGCGGTGTTCGTGTTGTCGGCCGACTCGCGCTCGGCCCCGCCGGTGGCGAGGTTCGAGCGGCGCGCCAGCGACGCGACGTCGAGGATCAGCGCCACCTTGCCGTCGCCGAGGATCGTGGCCCCGGCGTAGACACCCAGCTCCTTGAAGCGGTTGGTGAGCGCCTTGACCACGACCTCCTCGGTATTGAGGACGCGGTCCACGAGCATGCCGAAGCGACGCCCGTCAGCCTGCAGGACGAGCACGTAGCGGCCGCCCTCCCCGTCGGCGTCCTGAGCGACGCCGAGGGTCTGGTCGAGGCTGACCAGGGGGAGCAGCTTGCCGCGCAGGCGGTACACGGGGGCGCCGGCGGCGTACTCGATCCGGTTGGACCGGTTGTCGACGTGTACCAGCTCGAGCACCGCGACCTGCGGCACGACGTACCGCTCGCCGGCCGACTCGACCGTGATGGCCTGGATGATGGCCAGCGTCAGCGGGATCGTGAGCCGCCACGTGGTGCCGGCGCCGGGGTTCGACTCGACGTCGACGGTGCCGCCGACGTTCTCGATGTTGGTCTTGACGACGTCCATGCCCACACCGCGGCCGGACACATTGGTGACCTTCTTGGCCGTCGAGAAGCCGGGCTGGAAGACCAGCGTCATCAGCTCGCGCGGCTCCATGCGGGCGGCCTGCGCCTCGGTGATGAGGCCCCGGCTGATCGCCGTCTGGGCGACGCGGGCGGTGTCGATGCCGGCGCCGTCGTCCGCGATCTCCACGGTCACGTGGCCGCTCTCGTGGTAGGCGCGCAGCGTGAGGGTGCCCTCGGCCGGCTTGCCGGCCGCGACGCGGTCCTCCGGGGTCTCGATGCCGTGGTCGATGGCGTTGCGGACGAGGTGCGTCAGCGGGTCCTTGACCGCCTCCAGCAGCGTCCGGTCGAGCTCGGTCTCCTTGCCCTCCATGACAAGGTTGACCTGCTTGCTGAACGCCTGGCTGAGGTCGCGGGCGACCCGGGGCATCTTCGACCAGATCTGCTCGATCGGCTGCATGCGGGTCTTCATGATGCCCTCTTGCAGCTCGCTCGTGATGAGGTTGAGCCGCTGCGTGGTGCGCACCACGACCGGGTCGTCGCTGCCGTCGGCCGCGCGGACCAGCTGGTTGCGGACGAGAACGAGCTCGCCGACCAGGGTCATGAGCGAGTCGAGCACGTCGACGTCCACGCGGATGGCGGAGTCGGCGATGCTGCGCCGCTGGGCCGTGCCCTCGGTGCCCGGCGTGGACCCGGCGTCGAGGTGGTCGTCCAGGTCGGCGATCCACGGCGGGAGCGGGGCCTCGGTCGGCAGCTCGGCCACCTTGGCGGGCGTCTCGACGACGACCGGTGCGGCGGGCGTCTCGACGACGACCGGAGGGGCCGGCGTCTCGACGGCGGCGGGCGCGGGCGGCGTCTCGACGGCGACCGGAGCGGCGGGGGCGGCGGCGGGCGCGGCCGGAGCCGGGGCGCTCTCGCCGGCCATCTGCCGGTTGATCTGCTCGACGATGGCGCTGACGTCGTGGTCGCCCTCGACGCCGGTGGTCTCGATCTCCGCGAGCAGCTTGCGGACGCCGTCGAGCGTGGCCAGTAGAGTGGTGATCGTGTCAGGGGTGACCGGCTGAACGCCGTCACGCAGCCGGGAGAGCAGCGACTCTCCGGCGTGGGTCAGACCCTCCAGACGATTGAACGCGAGGAAACCACTCGTGCCCTTGATCGTATGGATGGTGCGGAAAATCCTTGAGATCAGCTCGCGGGAGTCAGGTTCCTGCTCCAGGGCGACCAGATCGCCGTCCAGCGTGTCGAGATTCTCGTGACTTTCCACGAGGAACTCCTGGACGATCTCGTCCAGTTCCTCCACGGCATACCTCCATGCTCGGTGCGACGTTCAGATCGGCACCCCCGTGGTCGGCTTGAGGATTCCCCGAGGAGACGCCCCAACGCGATGAAAGAATTGCTGGTCGGAGCTGTCGTGGGCGGAGGTGGGAGATCGCTGCGGACCACGTCACCCCGATCCCGGCGGCCGGTCCTCCGGAGCCGGACAGCGCGGCGTGGCGGCACGCCATGCGGCTGGAGAGCCTCGGGCAGCTGGCCGGGGGAGTGGCCCATGACTTCAACAACCTGCTCGCGATCATCAGCAACTACACCGCCTTCATCGCCGAGGAACTGGACGCCGCGATCGCCGCGGGCGACCGACGCTGGGAGCCGGTCCGGCAGGACCTGGCGCAGGTGGAGAAGGCGGCGCAGCGCGCCATCGAGCTGACCCACCAGCTGCTCACGTTCGGTCGCGACGAGCCGTTGGCGCCGCGTTCGGTTGATGTCAACGAGGTGGTCCGGGAGGTCGCCGCGCTGGTCCGGCGCTCGCTCGGCGCCCGGGTGCGGCTGCGGGTGCGGCTGCGCCCCGACCTTGGCCCGGCGCACGCCGACGCCGGGGAGTGCGCGCAGGTCCTGCTGAACCTGGCGGTCAACGCCCGGGACGCGATGCCCACCGGCGGGACCATCGCGATCGAGACGGACCGGATCATGGTGGACACCAGCACGATCGCCCCGTCCTCGCCCCCACCGGGCCGTTATGTCCGGTTACGGGTGAGTGACACGGGTGACGGCATGACCCCCGAGGTGCTGGAACACATCTTCGAGCCGTATTTCACCACCCGGCCTGAGGGCACCGGGCTGGGCCTGTCCGTCGTCCACGAGATCGTGGAACACAGTGGCGGCGCGCTCTCGGTGGAGTCGACCCCCGGCCTGGGTACGGCGGTCACGGTGCTGCTGCCGGCGACCGATGAGCCGCCGAGCACCGGTCGGCCGGTCGGCGTGCGGCGCAAACGGGGCCGCATGGCGGGCCGACGGGTGATGGTGGCCGCCGAGGACCGGGCGATCCGGGACGTGGTGCGGCGCATCCTGGTCCGCGAGGGATGCCTGGTGGTAGCGGTCGCCGACGGGGAGTCGGCGATAAGGAGCCTGGCCGGGATGGACCTCCTGCTCACCGACGCGATCCTCGGCGACATGCTCGGTCGCGAGATCGTGGAGCGGACCGGGCCGGGAACGCGCGCGCTGTACATGTCCGGTTTTGCCCGTAGTGTGCTGGTCGAGCAGGGAGCGCTGCCGCCGGACGCGACGATGCTCGACAAGCCGTTCTCGGACGACTCGCTGCTGGCCGCGGTGGAGGGCGTACTCCTGGACATCGTGGACGACGCGGCCGGCTAGGCCGCGTGCCCGGGGCTGGCGTGGCCGGTGGTGGCGGCCCGCACCGCCGAGACCAGGGTGGCCGCCGTGAACGGCTTCTGCACGAACGCGGCGTCCGACGGGAGCAGGCCGAGCCGGTCGAGCTCGGCGCGCGGGGTGCCGGTGACGTAGAGGACGGCAAGGTCGGCCCGCAGGCGCCGGGCCGCGTCGCAGAGGTCGAGCCCGTCGATGCCGGGCAGGCCCAGGTCCGCCACGAGCAGGTCCAGCGGGCCCGACTCCGGGTGGCAGTGGGGCAGTGCCTCGGTGGCGGTGCCGGCGGCCCGCACGGTGTAGCCGGCCCGGCGCAGGAGGCGGCAGATGATCTCCCGGAGGTCCTCGTCGTCGTCAACGACGAGGACATTGCCCTGGTGGAGCATGAGATAATTTAAGCGCAGATTCCCGGAAATTGATTGATCATGTCGAGATCGACCACCTCATCGCCGCGCAGCACCGGCGGGCCGTCGCCCACCGCGGCGGCGGTGCATGCCCTCGCCCAGCCGCTCGCCGTGGCCGCCAGCACCAGCGAACTGCTCGTCACCGACTGGGAGCAGCTCACCGATGCCGACCGGCGCGACCTCGCGCTCCGGGTGGACCGCAACGTGCGCCGGCTCGCCGAGTTGCTGCGCGGCGTGGACGTGGCGGCCGGTCAGGAGTCGTCGACCCGGCGCCGGTAGCGGTAGCCGAAGCCGCGCACCGACTCGATGGGTGACGTGTCCGGATCCGACCAGTCCAGTTTGCGGCGTAACCGCAGGATCGCGAACTTCACCCGCTCCTGGCCGATCCCGGTCGGGTCGTCCCATGCCTGCCGGAGCAGCTGCGGCGGGCTGAGCACCACGCCGGGGTGGCGGACAAGGGCGTACAGGAGCCGGAACTCGGTGGGCGTCAGTCGGGCCTGCACGCCGCCGACGGTCACGTCCCGCGTGCTGGGGTCCATTCGCAGGACGCCGTCGTCGTAGAGCTGGTCGGCCCAGTCGACCGTGCCGGCGCGCCGCAGCAGCGCCTCCACCCGGGCGATGAGCTCGTTGTTCGGGAACGGCTTGCCCAGATAGTCGTCGGCCCCCGCACGCAGGCCACGGACCTTGTCGGCGGCGTCGGCGTGCCCGCTGAGCATGAGTACGGGCACGTCGGACAGCTCGCGCAGGCGCTGCAGGACGTGCCACCCGTCCAGCTCGGGCAGGCTCACGTCCAGCAGCACGAGGTCGGGCCGGACGGAGTACGCGTCGCGCAGCGCCGTACGGCCGTCCGGGGCCTCGTACACCTCGTGTCCCGCTCGGCCGAGCAGCTCCTTGAGGGTGTCCCTGACGTCCGCGTCGTCATCGACCACCAGCAGCCGGCTCACGACCTCGCCTTCCCGCCGCGCCCTGTCCAGCGCGCTAACACTTTACGGCGAATTTCATGCCAAACCATCGTTTTTGAAGGCGTACCCGTGACGAATGTCGAAGCTCCGCCGCCCGCCCGCCGATAGCGCTTTCTAACGGAACGTTGGAAGGGGAGCGGCACGTGGGTATCCAGTTGGAGCGGGGCATCTCAGCGATCAGCCTGTCCCCGTCCGCGTTCGCGGCCCGTCACAAGGTCCTGCGCCTGCTGCTCGCGCTGCACGTGCCCGTCATCGCGCTCATCGCGCTGCTCAACGGCAGCGACGCGACCGGGACGCACCAGCACGGGTCCGGCGGCCACACCACCGCCCTCTGGGTGATGATCTCCGCGGTGTTCGGCTGCGCTGTGCTCTCCGACCGGCTGCCCACCCCGCGGGGCAAGGCGCTCGTCGTCTCCGTCGGGCTCGTCCTCGCGGCGGCCGCGCTCGTGCACGCCGGCGGCGGCCTTACCGACCTGCACTTCCATTTCTTCGTCGTACTCGCGCTCATCGGTCTCTACCAGGACGTGTACGCCTTCGCGGCCGCCGTGGTCGTGGTCGCCGGCCATCACCTCGGCTTCGGTTCGGTCGCCCCGGACATGGTCTTCTCCGACCCGCGCGCGCAGGCCAGCCCGGCCACGTGGGCCCTGCTGCACGCCACCTTCGTCCTCGCGATGTGCGCCGCCCAGGTCGTCTACTGGCGGTTCGCCGCGGTGCAGCGCGTGGAGGTCGACCGCGAGCGGCAGGAGGCCGCCGAGGCGATCGAGGAGGCCCTGCGGGCCGCCACGGTCGAGGCCGAGCGCCGCGAAGGGCTCGCCGCCGCCGAAGCGGCCGAGCAGGTCGCCCGCGGCCAGGAGCTGGCCCGGCGGCTGGAGCAGGTGCTCGCCGGCGTCGGCGACACCGGGGCGCGGCTGCGCGACGAGACCGGCGCGGCGCTGAGCCAGTTGGAGGCCGAGCTCACCGGCGCGCGCGACACCGTCAGCGGAGCGGTGTCCGCGATCGAGGCCGCCGGCTCCGACGCCGACCGGGCGCTCGCCGTCATCGACGAGCTCGAGGAGGCCATGGCCGGCATCGCGGCCGTGGTCGGCCTCATCCAGCGCATCGCCGACCAGACGAATCTGCTGGCGCTCAACGCCACCATCGAGGCGGCCCGCGCCGGCGACGCCGGCAAGGGGTTCGGCGTGGTCGCCGACGAGGTCAAGCAGCTCGCGGGCCAGACGGCGGAGGCCACCGGCCGGATCGAGGCGACCGTCGGCGACATGACGCGCAACAGCGCCGAGGTCTCCCGCGCGGTGCACGCCGTGGCGGAGCGGCTGCGCGGCCTGGCCGACACCCAGCTCGCCGTCGCCGGCGTCGTGACCGAGCAGAACGCGCTCGCCGCCCGTACCCGGGAAGTGGTTGTCGCGGCGGCGGGTGAGGTGGCCGCGGCCTCGGTGACCGAGCCCACGATAAATGTCTCAATTCGAAGCAGTTTCGGCCGTTAGTAGATACGGCGCACCCCGGCGCCGCACGGAAGGAATTGCTAACTATGGGTACGAAAGCCGCGCGTGTAAACGTCGCCGCTTGGTTCGGCCGGTTGACGGTTCGCACCCAGATCATGGTCGCCCTGCTCCTCGTGGCTCTTGTCGCGGCCGGCGTGGGAGCGCTGTCACTGACGAAGCTGGCCACGCTCAACCACCAGATCGAGTCCCTGCGCAACGAGCAGCTCGAAAGCGTCAACGCCGTCAGCAAGGCCCGTGCCGCGCTGGCCGGCATGTACCAGAACCTGTGGAGCTACGCGGCCGACCCGACGGGTCCCGGCGCGAGCCACGCGCGCGCCGCCATCAACGGCGACGACGAGATCATCATCGAGGCGATCCAGGACTACCGCGAGCACACCGGCAACGCCGCCGGTGCCGCCCGGGCTGACTCGTTCGCCGCGCAGTGGGACGCCTACCGCCAGGTCCGTGACGCGTTCGTCTTCGGCGCCGAGGCGCCGGCCGGCGTGACCGTCCCCGCCGACACCGAGGGCTTCGAGACCCTGTCGCTGCACCTGGGCTCGTCCATCGAGTCCATGGCGCAGGCCGAGCGCGACGCGGCCAAGGCCGCGGCGGACGCGGCCGCCGCCGACTACGACACCGCCCGGACCCTGCTCGTCGGCGCGATCGGAGTCGGCCTGCTCATCGCGGTCGGGTTCGCCCTGCTGACCTCGCGTCGCGTCGGTAACTCGCTGCGCGGCATGTCGCGGGTGCTCACGTCGGTCGCCGACGGCGACCTGACGCAGACCGTGCCCGTGGACGGTGGCAAGGACCTCAACGAGATCGCGGTCGCCGTCAACAGGGCCACCGCCAGCCTCCGTGACACCGTGGGCGCGCTGGCCACCAGTGCCAACGTCCTCACCGAGACCTCGGTCCAGCTGGCCTCGGTCAGCGACCAGGTGAGCGTCGGCGCGCAGCAGGTGAGCGCGCAGGCCGAGCGGACCGCGTCCACCGCCGACAACGTGTCCGTCAACGTCAACACCGTCGCCGCCGCGTCGGAGGAGATGAGCGCGTCGATCAAGGAGATCGCGTCCAGCGCCATGGAGGGGACCCAGGTGGCCGCGCAGGCCGTCGACGTCGCCAACACCACGGGTCAGACGGTCGCCCGACTCGGCGAGTCGAGCCAGGAGATCGGCAACGTGGTCGCCGCCATCACCGCGATCGCCGCGCAGACCAACCTGCTGGCGCTCAACGCCACCATCGAGGCCGCGCGCGCGGGCGACGCCGGTAAGGGCTTCGCCGTCGTCGCGAGCGAGGTCAAGGATCTGGCGCAGGAGACGGCGCGGGCTACCGAGGACATCTCGGCCCGGGTCGCCGCGATCCAGGCCGACACCGAGGGCGCGATCTCCGCCATCGGTGAGATCAGCGAGATCATCCAGCGGGTCAACGACTTCCAGCTGACGATCTCGTCGGCCGTGGAGGAGCAGAGCGCCACGAGCGCCGAGATGAGCCGCAACGTGTCCGCCGCCGCGTCCGGCGCCGGGGTCATCGCCGCCGACGTCGCGCAGATGACCCGCGCGGCGCAGGACTCCGCCGACGCCTCGGTCAACAGCCGGAAGGCCGCCGCGGATCTCGCCGACCTCGCCGGTCAGCTCGAACAGCTCGTCGGCCGGTTCCAGGTCTGAGCAAGGGAGGAATGACAGATATGCGTACCAACAAGCGCCGTATCGCCGCGCTGGGCGTCGTCGCCGCCCTGGCTCTCGGGGCCGCCGCCTGCGGCACCGGTTCGACCGACGGCTCCAGCACCGAGAAGATCACCCTGGTCGTCGACACGTTCGGCAAGTTCGGCTTCGAGGACCTCTACAAGCAGTACGAGGCCGCGCACCCGAACATCACCATCTCCGAGCGCGCGACCGAGGGCCTGGACAACTACTGGCCCAAGCTCACCCAGTTCCTCACCGCCGGCGGTGGCGCCGGCGACGTCGTGGCCATTGAAGAGGGCATCATGCCCTACTACAAGTCCGAGGCCCAGGCGTTCGTCGACCTCGCCGACTATGGCGCGGAGTCGCTGAAGTCCAGCTTCCTGCCGTGGAAGTGGGAACAGGGCATCGCGGCCGACGGCAAGGTTGTCGGACTCGGCACCGACATCGGCGGCCTGGCCATGTGCTACCGCACCGACCTGTTCGCCCAGGCGGGCCTGCCCACCGACCGCGACGAGGTCTCCAAGCTGTGGCCGACGTGGGCCGAGTTCGTGGCGACGGGCAAGAAGTTCAAGCAGGCCAAGCCGGGCACGGCCTTTGTGGACTCGCCGACGCAGATCCTCAACTCGTCGCTGATGCAGGCGGCGGGCGCGACGAACAACCTGACCTACTTCGACGAGAGCGGCCAGCTGGTCATCGAGTCGAACCCGGCCGTGAAGACCGCCTGGGAGCTGGCCACTGAGGTCATCGGCGCGGGCCTGACCTCGAAGCTCGCGACCTGGTCGCCGGAGTGGTCGGCCGGCTTCAAGAACGGCGCGTTCGCCACGACGGCGTGCCCGTCCTGGATGCTCGGCATCATCGAGTCCAACTCCGGGCCGGAGAACGCCAACAAGTGGGACGTGGCCCGGATCCCGGGCGACGGCGGCAACTGGGGCGGCTCGTTCCTCGCGGTGCCGACCCAGAGCGAGCACCCGAAGGAGGCCGCTGAGCTGGCGAAGTTCCTGACCTCGCCGGCCAGCCACGTGGCCGCGTTCAAGGCCGTGGGCGCGTTGCCGTCGGACGTGAAGTCGCTGTCCGACCCGGCGTTCCTCGACCTCAAGAACGCTTATTTCAACGACGCGCCGGTCGGAAAGATATTTGGCGAGGGCGCCCAGCGCATCAAGCCGGTGTTCGTCGGCTTGAAGAACCAGGCCGTCCGGGAGCGCGCGGTGGAGCCGGCGATCCTCGACTACGCCAACGGCAAGATCAGCGCCGACGACGCATGGAAGCGGGCCGTCAGCGCTGCGAAGGCCAAGGCGAAATAGCTCTACCCCCCGGTGGGACGCCGGGCCGGCCGCGCACCACGGCCGCGCCCGGCGTCCTCACCACCTCACCGCCCCACCCGGGGCGGCGGGACCTGTCAGAAAACGTGGCCAGCCAGGACGGCAGGCCAGGACGGAAGTCCGCACCACGCATGGAGGCATCAGGTGTCCGGAGCGAGAGCTTTGCTCGCCGACCATTCGCCGGAAACGGCGGTGGCCTGCACGAGAATGTTGACCGACGAGGGCTACGCGGTCATCGCGACCCGGCAGGGCGGGTCCGCGGTCGAGGTCGCACGCGTGAACGAGCCGGAACTGCTGCTGCTCAACGCCGACCTGCCCGACGTGTCGGGCGTCGAGGCGTGCCGGCGGATCCGTTCGTTCAGCGAGGCGTACGTCATTCTCATCGGCCCGGACAGCGACGGGTCGGATCGCATCGAGGGATTCTCGGCCGGCGCCGACGACTACCTGGTGCGCCCGTACTCCCTGGCTGAGCTCGCGCTGCGGATCCGCGCGCTGCGCCGCCGACTGCGTCCGGTCCCCACGTCGCGGGTGCGCAGCTACGGCTCGCTCCAGATCGACACCGGGGCCCGCGAGGTCACCCGTGACGGTGTCCCCGTCGCCCTGACGAAGATCGAGTTTGACCTGCTGGAGACCCTCTCCCGTGTCCCGCACCAGACCGTGAGCCGCGACGAGCTGCTGACCGGCATCTGGGGCAGCCGCTGGCCCGGCGACGACCACGTCGTCGACGTCCACGTCGGCAACCTGCGTCGCAAGCTCGGCGAGACCGCCTCCGCCGCCCGCCACGTGCACACCGTGCGCGGCGTCGGCTACCGCTTCGAGGCCGCCTGACGGCGCGCCTCAGGTGCGCGCGGTCAGGAAGTCCGTGACCTGCGCGGCGAGCGCGTCGTCCCCGATGTTCACGCCGGTCACCAGCTGGCGGTTGCCGACCCCGGCCGCGAGGGACGCCAGGTCCGCGGCGGGGGCGTCGCCCACACACACCAGCAGGGGTACGCCCAGGCGCGGCGCCGCCTGCGCGACCGTGCTGTTGGCGGTCCCGTCCGTCACCGGGGTGTTCAGGTCGACCGGCGACACGGCCACGACCCCGCCGGTGGTCACCTCCCGGTGGGCGGCCGTGACCAGGGCGATATTGGCGCCCAACGCGGTGCCCGCGAGCGCGACCCGCTTGGCGCCCGCGTGCCGCAGGGCGGTCACGGCCGCGACCGTGTCCGCCACGTAGTCGCGCCGCCGCCCGCACTCGCTGAACCCGTAGCAACGCAGGTCGAACGCCAGCACGTGGAACCCCTTGGCGGCCAACCGCCGCGCGAACGACCACCAGGTGCACAGGTTGCCGCGGTCACCGTGGACGAGCACCACCCCCCGCTCCCCGCCACCGACCCGAACGGCGGCCAGGTTGACCCCGTCGGCGGTGGTGAGCACGAGCTGCTGGACCGACAGCACCGGCCCCACCGGCACCCGGTTGACGGGCGGCGCGCCCGGACCCGGGCAGCGCGCCTCGGGCAGGGGAGCGGTCCCGGGCAGCGACGAGTCCTGCGGCGCCGGGGTCTCGGTGTGCGCGGCGTCCCGGGCGACCCACGGGGCGCCGACGGCGGCCACCGCGAGCGCCGCGAGGGCGCACGCGACCACCATCGCCGCCACGCGGCGTCCGGCCAGCTTCATGCCCGGGACGAGTCCAGACCCGCCCGCCCGGTTCCGCCCCACGTCGCCCGGGCGCCGGACATGCGGCTCCCGTGTCCTAGGTCGGCTGGTCGTTGGGTACCTGGTTGTAGCGCTCCAGCGTGGCGCGGGAGGTCGAAGAGTCCTGATAGATCAGCGCCCAGGGGCCGGTGTTGATCTCGGCATGAGCTTGGCAACGGTCTTCGCGCAGTCGAGGACGATGTGGTGGTCGCGGTCGCCGATGAGCGGCATGGCGGCGACGTCGATCTCGGCGAGTCGATCGAAGGTCGGTGGGTCCGGTCGCTGCAGGTCGCCCTACGCGAACATCGCCTCGGTAGCATCGCGGAGCAGCGTTTGGGCGTTGGTGGTCAGACCGGCAGGGGCCCACGTCTGAAGGCCGAGCCGCTAAAGACCGTCGCGGTCGTTGGCGGCACTGAGACGTCCACCGCCGCAGGGTACGGACCTACCGATCGCACCGCCACCCGAAGGCGGTGAAGGCCACCCATCAGGAGAGAAACTAGCCGTCGTTGAGCGAGCTGACGAACAGCGTTACATCGCTGGTACGCCATAAGCACCTATCGACGATAAAGGGAGTACAGCTCGCCCGCCAACGGCGTTCCGTCGCGGACTCCTGAGAACCGACAAGCGTGACGCGTGCCGCTGCTCAGGCGGCTGTCCATGCGTCGGTTACGCATCCCGTTTCGAACGCCCACCATCCCTCCGTCTCGCCGTGGACGAGGATCGCCTTAACGGCAGGGAGGTCTGCGGTCACCGGCACCGTGAAGGCGACAAGAGGCAGCTCGTCGCTGAACGTTTCGCCGCCAAGGCCGAGCGGTGCCAATCGTTCGTGTACTGCGTGAGCGCTTCGCCCGAGTGGGCCGTCGGGGATCGGGAGAACCCTGATCGTGCAATTGCCCGATGCCTCGACGCGCTCGGTCGCCCAACACGTGCCGTCCGCGGCGGTCATGAACCGCACGATGTCACCCTCGGCCACGCCGTCCTGAAGAAACGGCGCGTTGCTGATGTGAGCGGTGTCGGGACCAACCGCAGCGGCCCCACAGGCCTTCCTTGTCGTAGGGCAGCCATCCTTCACGTGGAACGAACCCGAACCAGATCTTGACGTACTCATCTCCGACAGGACGGTCCCGATCGGGCGGCGCTGAGGTCATAGCGAACATGATCGCGCATTGGGCTGCCAGACCTCGCGCCTCCGGTGCACGCGCTCAAGTGGCGCCTGCGGCTAAACGGCGGGCTTGCGGGCGCGGATGATCGCCGAGTGCATTCCATCGGCGGCCTCGTGCGTGGGTGTGATCTCGATGTCGACGAACCCTGCCGCCGCGAGACCCTGCTCGTACTCGGCGAAGGACAGCGCGCCGGCGATGCAGCCGACCCACTCGCCGCGCTCCGCCCGCTGCGCCGGGCTCAGGTCGTTGTCCGCGACGACGTCCGCGACACCGACGCGGCCTCCGGGCTTGAGTACGCGGTAGGCGGAGGCGAAGACGGCAGGCTTGTCGGTCGACAGGTTGATGACGCAGTTGGAGATGACCACGTCAACGCTGGCGGACGGCAGCGGGATGTCCTCGATCCGCCCGCGGAGGAACTCCACGTTCGTCGCACCGGTCTGCTCGGCATTGCGTCGGGCCAGTTGCAGCATCTCGTCCGTCATGTCCAGCCCGTACGCCTTGCCGGCGGGTCCGACCCGGCGCGCCGAGAGCAGGACGTCAATCCCGCCACCCGAGCCGAGGTCGAGGACGGTCTCGCCGGCGTTCAGCTCGGCCACCATGAGCGGGTTGCCGCAGCCGAGGCTGGCGGCGACGGCCGCGTCGGGCAACTCATCCTGCTCGGACGCGGAGTAGAGCCGCGCGCCGAATCCGTCGCCGGCCTCGGCCACGTCGGTCCCGCAGCAGCCGCCGGTGCCGTCGAGCACCTTGACCGCCGCCGTCGCGTACCGATCGCGGACGCGATCGATCATGCCGGGTGTGTCCTGGTCTGATGTCATGACGACCTCCTTGTTTAGACGATTGTCTAGACATCAGGTTGGCAGTTGATTTGAGAACTGTCAACCTAGACGCTTCTCTAATCAACAGTAGGCCGGTCACGCACGTGTTCTGTCGCGCTGGAGTTCGGAAGTGTTCCGGCATGCGAAACGGCGGCCACGCCGGCCAAGGGCCGGGCGTGACCGCCGTCGTGGTGCTGGCGTCGAATGGATCAGACGTCGTAGTACATCGCGAACTCGTGCGGGGTCGGGCGCAGACGGACCGGGTCGATCTCGCTGGAGCGCTTGTAGTCGATCCACGTCGAGATCAGGTCGGGGGTGAAGACGCCACCCTCGAGCAGGAAGTCGTGGTTGGCCTCGAGGGCGTCGAGCACCTCGGGGAGCGAACCCGGCACCTGCTTGACCTGGGCGACCTCCTCCGGCGGCAGGTCGTAGAGGTCCTTGTCGATCGGCTCCGGCGGCTCGATCTTGTTCTTGATGCCGTCGAGGCCGGCCATCAGCATGGACGCGAACGCCAGGTAGACGTTGGCCGACGGGTCGGGCACGCGGAACTCGATGCGCTTGGCCTTCGCGTTCGTACCCGTCACCGGGATACGGGTGCAGGCCGAGCGGTTGCGCTGCGAGTACACCAGGTTGACCGGGGCCTCGTAGCCGGGCACGAGGCGCCGGTAGGAGTTGACGGTCGGGTTGGTGAAGGCGAGCAGCGACGGAGCGTGCTTGAGCAGACCACCCACGTACCACCGGGCGGTGTCCGACAGGCCGCCGTAGCCGGTCTCGTCGTAGAACAGCGGGTCACCGTTGAGCCAGAGGCTCTGGTGGGTGTGCATGCCGGAGCCGTTGTCACCGAAGAGCGGCTTCGGCATGAAGGTCGCGGTCTTGCCCGCGGCCCACGCCGTGTTCTTGATGATGTACTTGAACAGCTGCAGCTGGTCGCCCGCGTGGAGCAGGGTCGAGAACTTGTAGTTGATCTCGGCCTGGCCGGCGGTGCCGACCTCGTGGTGCGAGCGCTCGACCGTGTAGCCGGCGCCGAGCAGGTTCTGCACCATCTGGTCGCGCAGGTCGGCGTAGTGGTCGACCGGCGGCACCGGGAAGTAGCCACCCTTGTAGGCGGTCTTGTAACCGCGGTTGCCACCCGGCTCGTCCTTGCCGGTGTTCCACCAGCCCTCGACCGAGTCGATGTAGTAGTAGGCCTGGTTGGCGCTCGTCTCGTGGCGGATCGAGTCGAAGATGTAGAACTCCGCCTCGGGGCCGAAGTACGCCGTGTCGGCGATGCCGCTCGCGGCCAGGTAGGACTCGGCCTTCTTGGCCACGTTACGCGGGTCGCGGCTGTAGGCCTCGCGCGTGAACGGGTCGTGGATGAAGAAGTTCAGCGCGATGGTCTTCTCGACCCGGAACGGGTCGATGAAGGCGCTGGACACGTCCGGCAGCAGCATCATGTCGGACTCGTGGATCTGCTGGAACCCGCGGATCGAGGAGCCGTCGAACGCCAGACCGTCCTCGAAGACACTGGCGTCGAACGACTCGACCGGCACGTTGAAGTGCTGCATCACACCGGGCAGGTCGCAGAATCGTACGTCGACGAACTTCACGCCCTCGTCTTTGAGGTACCGAAGGAATTCCTCGGAATTGGCGAACACACGTCCTCCTGTGCATCCAGATAGTTGGCTTCTGGGCGGCTGCCAGCGACGGTAGGGGTGTGGCGTTGCCCGGGCGTATCTCATTTGTTTCTACCGTGTTACGCGGCGGGTGCGTGGCGTTACGGTGTGACCAGGCCAACAGCGATGGACAGCAGGGATCGTCCGTCCGGGGAGAGGATATCGACCCCGTGCGCCGGCGCGGCAGACCTGACCGCTTTCCCGCCCCGGCGAGTCCAGCCAGAGATCGCCTGCTCAGCGCGCATACAGCGAGGCGTTGACCACCACGGTCGGCGCCGCGGTCACGCCGCCCGTCCAAGATCGAGCATGTGGGGTCGGGTCATCCAGCCGAGCCGGCCGCGTAGGTCGGACGACCAGGTGCGGCCATGTGGCGAGGTCCGCCCGCCGAACGCGCGTCAAGTGTGCCCATCTGGCCGGGCGACCGCGGCCATCCCTCGCCATCTGTGCGCATCTGGCGAGGCTGCCGGCATCGGCACCCGCTACATGTGCGCAGTTGGCGAGGGCTGGGCGGGCGTCGTCCGCTACATGTGCGCAGTTGGCGACGCCGGGCGGGTGTACCTCCGCCAGATGTGCGCTTGTGGCGGAGTCAGGCGCGTCGCCGCCACCAGATGTGCACAAATGGCGGCGAGCGGGCGAGCAGCGGCCGCGCGGTGCCGTTCGGTACGGACGGCCGTGCGCCCATGGCGAGGCGCGGACGTCGAACCGGGCGGGGGACCGACAGGACCGTGTGCGGGCACCGGCGATCTGCGCCCGGAAACGGTCCGGCCCGCCGCGACCATGGTCACGGCGGGCCGGGCGTACGTCGTGGGTCAGCGGCCGCGCATGCCGCGCATGGCGCCCTTCGGGGGGCGCATGTTCTTGGGGATGGCGCCCTTGGGCATCTGCGGGCGGGCGGTCAGCGCCTTGAGCCGCTTGTCGAGGGCGTTGACCTCCTTGCCCGACAGGGTGCGGGGCAGGCGGGTCAGGGTGCTGCGCAGCTTGATCAGCGGCACCTCACCCTCGTCGTTGCCGAGCATGAAGTCGCGCAGGTCGGCGGAGCCGATCACCTTCGACAGGCGCCGGCGCTCCTGACCGATCAGCGCGCGTACCCGCTGGGGGTTGCCTTCACCCAGGAGGATGACGCCGGGGCGGCCGATGATCAGGTGGACCATGTCGAACTGGGTGGTGGAGCTGACGGCCGGCGTGACGCGCCAGTCGCCGCGCATCGTCTCGACGATCTGGGCGGCGGCGCCGGGCTGCTTCTCGGCCTCGGCCATCATCGCCTTGTTGGACCGGAGGTTGAGCACGATCAGCACGGCGAGCAGCGCCAGCAGGATGCCCACCGGGATCCACATCAGGCCGAAGTCGAGGATGACGGCCAGCACGGTGAGCGCGAGCGGGACGACCACGGCGAGTATGACGAGCGGCACGAACAGCTTGTCCCGCTTCGCGGTGAACGAGAACACCATGCCGATCTGTCGGAGTCGGGTGCCGAAACCCGCCTTCTCCTGCTCCTGCGCCTTCGCCATGGCCGGAAGTCTAGTGGCCACGCGCAGCGCCGTCGGGCCCGGTCCGGGTGCGCAGTGACCGTTGGTGCCCGTGACGCCGCAGTGCCAGTATTGCGGCGCGGAAAGGGGGCCGAACCATGGCCAAGGCGTTGTTCTGGGTGGCGCTCGGGATCGTGGTGCTGCTGGTCGTCGGGTCGATCGTGGTGTCCCTCGTGAAGGCGCTCATGTCGCTCGCCTTCTATCTCATCGTCGGGGCCCTGGCGGTCGGCGCCGGCTGGTATCTCTACCAGCGCCTCAGGTCGGCCGCCGCGCGCGGAAACCCCCGCTGACCGGCGCAAGGCCCGAACGGCCCTAAGACCCCTTACCTCGTACGGGCGTCCCAACGGTGTGGCTAAGCCCACCCCGGCCCCGAAACATGCGGCGCCGTGCCCATGCCGACCGGCCACCTGCCAGCGGATCGTCGATCGCAGCAGCCGCCGGGTCCGCCGGCGGCCCGGCCACGGGGGCGCGCGACGATGTTCGTGGGGACCGACGTTTATAACAATCTGGAAATCGCGCGACTGCGCGAGGAGCGGCTGCGGCGCCTCGCCGCGTCCGGCCTGGCCAGCCAACAGGCCGCTGACCAGCGCGGACGATATTCCTGGTGGCGGGCGTGGTGGCGGGCCCGGACGCGGCGGGTCGCCGGGCGCGCGGCGACCGTGCGCGCGGAGGTCGCGGGCCCGATAAAGCCATGACGAGTTCGTCGGTGCGGCATGGCATGCTCGATTCCGTGACCGCCCGCGCCACCGTCTTCGTCGGCCGCGAGACCGAGTTCGGTCTGCTGCGTGACGCCGCGATGCGCGTCCGGCACGAGCCGGTCGCGATGATCATCGGTGGCGAGGCGGGCGTCGGGAAGACGCGGCTCGTCGAGGAGTTCGGTCGGTTCGCGGCGTCGGGCGGCGCCGAGGTCCTCATCGGTCACTGTCTCGAGCTCGGCGAGGACGGCCTGCCGTTCGCGCCCTTCGCCGCCGCGCTGCGCGACCTGCTGCGCCGGCACGGTCCGGCCGCGTTCGCCGGCTATGAGCAGGAGTTCGCCCGGCTGTTGCCGGAGCTCGGGCCGGTCGGCCCCGAGGGCTTCTCCGACGCGACCCGGGGCTACCTGTTCGACCTGGTCGGGGCGCTCTTCGACCGGCTGACGGCCGACCGTCAGCTGGTCCTGATCATCGAGGACCTGCACTGGGCCGACCGGTCCACCCGCGAGCTGCTGGCCTACCTGGCCCGATCCACGCGGGCGGCCGGGCTGCTGCTGGTCGGCACCTACCGCGCCGACGAGCTGCACCGCGGCCACCCGCTGCGGCCGTTCCTGGCCGAGCTCGACCGGCTGCGCGGCGTCGAGCGCATCGAGCTGGGCCGGCTCGACCGGGACGCGACGGCCGAGATCGTCACCGACCTGCTCGGCGGCGAGCCGTCCGCGCCGCTGATCGACAGCATCCACTCCCGGGCGCAGGGCAACCCGTTCTTCATCGAGGAGCTCACCGCCTGCGCCGACCCGAGCGGCTGTCATCTGCTGCCCGACACGTTGCGCGACCTGCTCCTGACCCGGGTCGACCGGCTGCCGGAGGCCGCGCAGCGGGTGCTGCGCATCGCGGCGGCCGGCGGGGTGCGCATCGGCCACCGGCTGCTCGCCGCGGCCGCCGACGTCTCCGACGCCGCGTTGGAGGAGGCGCTGCGGCTCGCGGTCGCCGCGCACCTGGTCATCGTCGACGCCGACGGCGGCTACGAGTTCCGGCACGCGCTGGTGCGCGAGGCGGTCCACGACGATCTGCTGCCGGGCGAGCGGGCCCGGCTGCACGCGCGCTACGCGGCCACGATCGAGGCCGATCCGACGCTCGTCGGCGTGGGCCTGGCGCCGGCCGAGATCGCCCACCACTGGTACGCGGCGCACGACCACCCCCGGGCGCTGACGGCCGCGATGCACGCCGCGACGGTCGCCGGCCAGCGCTACGCGTACGCGGAGAAGAGCCGCCTGCTGGAGCGCGTCCTCGAGCTGTGGGAGCAGGTCGACGACGCCCCCGCCCGCACCGGCACGGACCACCTGGGCCTGCTGGAGTCGGCACTGTCGGCGGCCATCGGCGCGGGCGACTACGACCGGGCGATGGGTCTGGCCAAGGCGGCCCTCGCCGAGGTGGACAGCGCGGCCCAACCGATGCGCGCCGCCCGGATGCTCGTGCAGCGCGCGAAGCTGCTGCGCACCTTCGGCAAGTCCGACGGCTCGACCGAGCTGCGCCAGGCGTACGACCTGATCGCGCCGATCCCGGACGATCCCCGCCGCGCCGAGCTGCTCGCCGACATCGCCGCCATCATGGTGACGATCGAGCGGGACGAGGGCGGCCGCATCGTCAAGGAGGCGGCGCTCGTCGCCGGCGACCTCCAGGACACCGCCGCCCAGGTGTCGGCGGCCGTGACCATGGGCCGTCTGCACGGTCGCCAGCTCTCCGCCGAGTCCGGCCTCGTCGAGATGCGCCGGGCGGCCGCGGCCGCGCAGCGCGCCGGCGACCTGCCGGGCCTGGTGCGGGCCCACGTGAACATCTCCGACCTGCTGTTCGACCTCGGGGCGTACGCGGAGTCCGCCGAGGTGGCGCTGGGCGGCCTGGCCGACGCCGGCCGGGTCGGCATCGGCCGCACCACCGGGGTGTTCCTGCTCGCCAACCGCGGCGAGGCCCTCCTGGCCCTGGGCCAGTGGGACGAGGCCGACGCGCTCTTCGGCGAGGCCGCCCGACTCGACCCGCCCGGCACCCTGGAGCTGCTCTGGCTCATGCAGCGCGCCCGGCTGCGGCTCGTCCGGGGCCACGCGAGCGCCGGCGACCTGGTGGCCCGCGCGGTCGCGTTCCTCTCCCTGCCCTACCTGAGCCCGCAGCAGCGCCTGCCGCTGCGCGAGCTGCGGGTCATGGCGGCCCTGTCCACCAACGACGCCGCCGAGGCCGTCGCCCGCGCCGCGAGCGGCCTGGGCGACCCGGCCCTGGCCTCCGAGGCCCGGTACGCGTGGCCCCTGCTCGCCGTCGCCGCGCGGGCCGCGACGGTCGCCGCCGACGGCTCGGTGCCCGCCGCCGCC
>NZ_BAAALT010000057.1:0-32199 GCF_039528515.1 Luedemannella flava | reverse complement strand
GCCGCGCTGGCGAGCCTGGCCGGGACGGTGGCCGGCGGCGGCCCCACGGCCACCCGCCACCACCTGGACGCCGCCCGCCGCTACGGCGACCTGCGCAGCGCCACCGACCGCGCACTGGCCCTGCGCGCGGCGGCCCGGGCAGGCACGGACATCACCGCCGACCTCCTGGCCGACCTGACGGCCTTCCGCACGGCGAACGGCCTCGCCGACTGCTGACGCCCCGTTCTGCAAAGGTCGACCTCCGGCTGCTACCGCGGGCGTCGTTCGGCGCGAAAGTCGACTCTTGCCCGCTAGGTCAGCCGGCGACGGCGGCCTTGATCTTCTGGGCGTAGACGTCGACGTACTCGCGGCCGGACAGCGTCATCAGCTCGAACATGATCTCGTCGGTCACCGCGCGCTCGACGTAGCGGTCGCCCGCCATGCCGGCGTAGCGGGAGAAGTCCATCGGGGCGCCGAAGCGGATGTGCGGGCGGATCAGGCGCGGGATCTTGCGGCCCGGCGGCTGGAGCACGTCGGCGTTGAGCATCGCGACGGGGATCACCGGCACGCCCGCCTCCAGCGCGAGCCGCGCCACCCCGGTCTTGCCCCGGTAGAGCCGCCCATCGGGCGACCGGGTGCCCTCGGGGTAGATGCCGAACAGGTGCCCCTCCCGGAGCACGCGCAGGCCGGTGTCCATCGCGGCCTGCGCCGCCTGGCCGCCGGAGCGGTCCACCGGGATGCAGCCGGCGCCGACGAAGAACAGCCGCGTGAGGAAGCCCTTCACGCCCTTGCCGGTGAAATACTCCGCCTTGGCGACGAACGTAACTTTCCGCCGGACCACCAGCGGCATGAAGATCGAGTCGACGAACGCCAGGTGGTTGCTCGCGATGATCGCCGCGCCCGTACGCGGAACGTTGTCGCGCCCCTCCACGCGCGGCCGGAACAGCAGCCACAGCCAAGGACCCAGAAAGATGTACTTCAGCAGCCAGTACACCATCCGAGGTGCCCCTTTCCGAGTCGCACGTCACCGAGCCTAGGGACCGCGGCCCGCCCACGCCACCCATCCGGCCCGGTCACACTCCGCCGGTCCGCGAAGTAGAGTCGGCATGTCACGCGCCGGGCGGCGCCGGGGAAGGGAGCGCGGTGGCAAGCGGAGACCCCCGCCAGGGCCGGCGGGACAACGGCCTCGTGGCCGCGGAGTACGCGGTCGCCGGGGACGTGGATCCGCGGGTCGGTGAGCACCTGCTGGACCTGCTCGCCCTCGACGGCATCGCAGCCTACCTGGGGCCCACCACCGACCTGCACCCGGTGACCCGCACCACCACCCTGCCCGACCGCCCCACCGACCGGCTGTTCGTCGACCGGGCCCACCTGGCCGCCGCCCAGGCCTACCTGCGCCAGTTGGGTGAGGAGCGCCGGGAGACCACCGACGTCGACGAGGCCTGGGCCGCGATCGTGGCCGGCTACGACGCCGACGTCGGCCCGCACCGGTCCTGGCCGGCGGCCGAGGACGTGCCGGCGGACGCCCGGGACGACGAGCCCCTGCCCGCACGCCGGGTCGCCCCACCCCCGCCCGTGGCGGGCGACGAGCCGTCACTGCTCGACGGCCTCGACACGTTCGGCACCCAACTGCGCGACGACGAGGAGGGCTACACGCCCCCGACCCCACCGCCGCTGCCCCGCCCGGCCGCGCCCACCGTCCTGGGCGTGGTGGGCATCCTCGCCGGACTGATCCTCGTGCTCAATCCCGACCTGCTCAGCATCGCCTCGGGCACCGCGATGCTGCTGGGATTCCTCGCGATCCTCGGCGGCTTCGTCACCCTCGTGCTGCGGCTTCGTCCGGGCGACGACGATGATGACATCTATCCCGATGATGGTGCCCGCGTCTAAAATAGACGGGGCTCGTAACGCTCTATTAACCTGAGGCCTACACGGCTTCTAGTAGCGTTCTCCTGTCCCAAACAGTGACAGCAGGTAACGCTGAGTCATGGGGTTCAGCGGTGCACCCAAGCGAGCGCACGACGTGAGCGGGTCGGGAACCCGGCGCTCTCCCGTAGGAAAAGGAGCCTCAGGGGTGCTGTTGGCCGACGACCTCTACTTTGTCGCGCACGAGGAGACCAGCGGGAAGTCCCGCCTCCACCCGCGCGTCACGGGCCTCGCGCTCGCCGCCGCGCTGCTCGGCGAGCTTGTCATGGACGGCAGGATCGACCTGCGCGCCGGGCTGATCACCGTCATCGATCGGCAGCCGCCCAGCGACGCGCTGGCGCACACGATCCTCGACCAGCTCGCGAGCGAGCGGCAGCAGCACGCCACCCACAACTGGCTGGCGTTCCTCGGCGCGAGCGCCACCGAGCAGGTGTGCCAGCGCATGGTGCGCGCCGGGCACCTCAACCGCACCGAGAGCCGTGGGCTGCTGCGCACCACCGTGCGGTTCACCCCGGCCGACCGGTCGGCGGCCGCGTGGCCCGAGGCCCGGCTGCGCCGCTTCCTCACCCGGGGCGAGCAACTGACCATTCAGGACGCCGTGCTCGCGGGGCTCATCGAGGCGAGCGACCTCACCCGGCACGTGCTGTGGGACGGCGACGCGCGAAGCTTTCAATACCTTGCCTGGGTGCTCTCGTCGCTGCCACCGCCGCTGCGGGAGCTGACGACGCAGGCGCAGGCCGCGATCGGCAACGCGGTCATCACGACCTTGAACTGAGGGGCGGGCCGGTCGGCCCGCCCCTTGTTCAGCTTCTCGGCGCCCGCCACATCGGGAACAGTGACGGCCCGCCGTCGGGCAGTTGGTACGGCCCGGGGTAATCGCGGTAGCCCGCGCGCTCGTACAGGCGTCGCTGGCGCGGCCCGGCCGCCTCCAGGTAGGCGCCGACGCCGTCGCGGTCCAGCTTCTCGTGGTACGCCTCGACCATCGCCGTGCCCAGGCCCTGACCCTGACGGTCCGGGCGGACCGCGAGCATGGCGAGGTAGTGGTGGTCGACGCCGTGCGGGTGGTGCGCGTGCTGCAGCCCTTCGAAGACCCGGAACCGGTCCGCGTACGGGCCGCACACCTTGTCCAGGACCACGTCCCAGTCGCCGGGGTCCGGCTCCGGGTCGGTGGCGAGCGTCGGCACCCAGACCGCGACCGCGTCGCGCTCGGGCGTCCACTCCACCACGCCCCCGCCGCCGAGAACGGCGGCGGCGACGTGGATGAAGTACTCCGGGAAGACCCGGCGGGCGTCCGCCGGGTCCCCGATGATCCACTGTGACGCGTCGAGGTCCCAGAAGGCTTCGGAGATCAGGGCGCCGATCTGCTCGGCGTCCTGATCCCCGGCGCGCTCGAGAACGATCACCGCGTGCCCAGCGGGGCGAACGGCTGCTGCCCCTCGTCGATGATGGCCCGCCCGGTCACCGCGTTGGCGCCCAGGCCGATGCCCCGGTAGACGTCCTGACGGGCCGCCTTGAGCCAGAAGCCGTAGAGCAGGCCGATCACGCCGGCGACGGCGTACACCGACGGCAGCGCCCAGGCCGGCGTCGAGCCGGGCTCCACGCCGAGCAGCTGCGAGAAGTTCGTCAGGCCCGAGTAGAGCATGTAGACCAGGAACACCAGCGCGAGCGCGGGCGCGATGAGCCGCCGCCAGAGGTTCTCCCCCTGCGGGTCGCGGGCGAAGAACGCGATGATGCCGACGGCCGTCGTGATGATCATGATGAGTACGCCGAGACCGCCCGTCGTGCCGCCCCAGAAGAACAGCTGCACGACCGGGTCCCAGCCGAACACCGCGTACAGCGCGATAACGACGAGGCCGATCACCGACTGGGTCAGCGACGCCGCGCGCGGCGCGCCGGTGCGCAGGTTCGTGCGGCCCAGGGCCCGCGGCAGCACGCGCTCGCGACCCAGGGCGAACATGTACCGCCCGACGGCGCTGTGGAACGACAGCATCGCGGCGAACAGGCTCGTCAGGAACAGCACGCTGGCGACCTCGGCGATGGTGCTGCTCGACATCGCGAACAGCATGCCCGGCCCCATCTCGCCGGCCGTGGCGGCCACGGCCGCGTCGCCGTAGTGCACGCTCATCGCCCACGAGGCGGCGGCGTAGACGACCGCGATGACGGCGAGCGAGGTGTAGGTGGCGATCGGCACGGTGCGGCGCGGGTTCTTCGACTCCTCGGAGAACACGGCCGACGCCTCGAAGCCGACGAAGCCCAGCAGCGCGGTCACCAGCAGCGCGCCGATGCCCGGCGCCCCCCACAGGTCGGCCGGGTTGAGGCTGGCGAACGTGATGCCGTCGGCGGGCTTGCCGATGCCGCCCACGGTCAGCACGAGGACCACGACGACCTCGGCGGTCAGCAGGACGGCGAGGACGACGCCGTTGAGGTCGACGCGCAGCAGGCCGAGGATGGTCACAATGGCCCAGGCGGCCAGCGCGTACCAGTACCAGTCGACGACCGGGCCGCCCTTGCTCTCGACGTAGCCGGCGACCTGGGCGCCGAACATGCCGTAGAGGCCGACCTGCAGCAGGTTGTAGGCCACCACCGCGATGAGCGCGACGCCGACGCCGGCGGGACGCCCCAGGCCCCGCGAGACGAAGGCGTAGAACGCGCCCGCGTTGGTGATACGGCGGGCCATGGCCACGTAGCCCGCCGAGAAGATCGCGAGGATGACCGCGACCACGAGGAACGCCGCGCCGATCGCGACCAGACCGGTGACGGCGTAGAGGGTGGTGACCACGCCTGCGACAACGGTGAGCGGCGCGACGGCGCTCAGGATGAAGAAGACGACTGCGGGTACGCCAAGACGGTCCTTGGCGAGGGCAGCGGAGACGCTGCCGATCGAACCGGGGGAGGACATCGTTTCGTGCATCTCCGTTTCGGGAGCGGGGAAGGAACGCCGGCCCGACCCCGCGACGGGCCGGCGTTGTCGTGCTTTCAGGGCGACATCATGCCGTGCTGATGTTGCAAAAGCATCCCCTGACGCAGTAACAACCACATGGTGGTCGTTCTTTGTGGACGTTGAACTGCGCAAATGACACAGTGGACGCCCGTTAGAGGGACTTGTCGAGCCAATCGAGAATGGCGTCGATGGGTTCCTGCCAGCGCGCGTCCAGCATCACGTCGTGCCCCATGCCCGGAAACAGCAGCGGCGCCCCGCCGTACCGACGGGCGGCCCGCTCCAACGCGCCCCGGGGCACCACGCGGTCGTCGGGCGAGCCGACGACGAGCACCGGCGGGTCCCCCACCGGGTCCTCGATGGCCGGTCCGGCCAGCAGCTGCCACTGCGCCAGCGGCGCGGACGGCACCTTGACCTGGGCGGCGAACTCCCGCGCCGACGCGCTGGCCAGCTCGCGGCCGAACAGCTGCCCGCGGCGCAGCCGCAGTCGGCCGCCGAACAGGGCCGGCAGCGTGCCGGCGGGGTTGCGGCGCAGCGCGGTCAACGCGGTGCCCGGCCCACCGAACACCGGGCAGACCAGCACCCCGGCGCGGGCCGGGTAGCGGGCCAGCGTCCGCGCGACGGCCAGCGCGCCCGTGCCGTGCCCGACCAGCACCGCCTGGCGGGGCAGGCGCGCCGCCACCTGCGTGACGTCGTGGGTGTACGCGCGCAGCGTGGTGCGCGGCGCCGACGCGCTGCCGCCGTGCCCGCGCAGGCTCATCGCGTACGCCGGGAAGCCGCGCGAAGCCGCGTGCTCCAGCCAGCGGGCCGCGAACGCCCAGGCCCCGTGCCCGAGGCCGGGCACGAACAGCACCGGCGGCCGCTGCCGGTCCGCCTCGTTCTCCGCCGGCTTCGCGGTGAGCACCTCCCGCTCGACGGGTGCCACGGGGTAGGCCCACTCCATGGGTCGCAGAACAGACGTCATGCCGCCACCTCCGCTTCGCTCCGGCGCCGCCATGACTGACCACTGAGCTGAATGGTTCGCTCGCTACGCTCGCTCATCGGGCGACCTCCAGCTCCTTGAGCGTCTTCTCCAGCGTCTTCAGGTACACCGTGTGGCTGACCTCGAACCAGTGCCGGGTCGAGCGCTTCATCTTGACCGCCGCGTACGCGGTGCCGGCGTCACGGTTGTGCTTCGACCAGAACTGCGCGGCGCGCTCCGGCGCGAGCTGACGCATCCGCAGCCACCGGGCGATGGTCTGGGTCTGCCAGTGGGCCAGCGCGAACACCCCGGAGTCGGGCTGCAGGAGACCGACGACCGCCAGCGTCGGGTGGTGCGGCGGGATGGCGTGCAGGTACAGCCGGGGGCGGCCCTCGCCGTCGACGTTGAGCACGTCCGGGGCGAGGAACTCGAAGCGCGGCAGGTAGCCGGTGGCGAACACGACCAGGTCGGGCTCGGCGACGCGGCCGTCGGTGAACTCCACCGAGCCGCGGTCGAAGCGCGCCACGTCGGGCACGGGCGTGATGCCGCCGTGGCCGACGTAGTACACGAGCTGGCTGTTGACGATCGGGTGGGTCTCGAAGACGCGGTGGTCGGGCGCGGGCATGCCGAACCGGGTCAGGTCGCCGACGGCGCTGCGCAGCTGCCGCTGCACGAACCACTGCCGCAGGCGCAGCGGCAGGCCCACCGCCAGGACCGCGTCGCTGACCTGGTCGGACGGCCGTCCCCGGACGTACTTGGGGAGGTACCAGTAGCCCCGGCGGGTGGAGTGCCAGCAGCGGGCCGCCTGCTGGGCGGCCTCCACGGCGATGTCGGCACCGGTGTTGCCGCCGCCCACGACGAGCACCCTGCGCCCGCGCAGCTGCGCCGCGTCCTTGTACGCCGCCGCGTGGATGACCTCGCCGGTGAAGGAGTCCAGGCCGTCGTACGTGGGCAGCTTCGGCGACCAGTTGTGCCCGTTGGCCACGACCACGGCTGAGTACCGCTGGGTGCGGGCCGCGCCACCGCCGCGGGCGCCCTTGATGGTGACGTCCCAGCCGCCGTCCTCGGTGGGCTGGACGTTGGTGACCTCGGTGCCGAACCAGATGTGCTCGCGCAGCCCGAAGTGCTCGGTGTAGCGCTCCAGGTAGGCCAGCACCTGGCTGTGGTGCGGGTAGTCCGGCCACGAGTCCGGCATGGGGAAGTCGGGGAACTGGGTGAACGGCTTCGACGAGATCAGGTGCGTGCTCGAGTACACCGGGCTGCGGTCGTGGCGCCAGTTCCAGGCGCCGCCGACGCCCGTCTCCCGCTCGTAGCAGTCGACCGCGAAGCCGTGCTCGCGCAGATTCTTGATCGCCACCAGGCCGCTCGCGCCGGCACCGATGACGCAGACGGTGTCGCTGCGGTCGAACACCGGCGTGCCGCCGCGCCAGATCGTGGCCTCGTCCGGTCGCGCCAGGTTGTCGTAACTCACCCTCGTCCTCCCCCTCGCTTTCCTCCCGGCGCGCATCCTCTTGGGTCGGGGAGCTTTTGTCCAGACAACCTGGGCGGGGTCGGGTCAGGGGCCGATGACGAGATCGGCGACGACGGGCAGGTGGTCGCTGGCCCGACGGGCCGCCGGGGTGTCGGGTACGTGGCATTCGCGCAGCACCGCGCCGCGCCCCGCGAACACCGCGTCGATGCGGCGCCCGGGGGCGCCGGCGGGGAAGGTGGGGACTACTCCAAGATCATCAAGGCCTTCGGCGAGGGTACGCCAGGCGGCACTGCCCGGTTCGTCGTTGACGTCGGCGCCGAGCACCACCGGGCCGGGCTCCGCGTCGAGCGCCGCGCGCGCCAGCCGCGCCTGGTCGGGCCGCTCGACCGGGTCAGTGGCCAGGTGGGTGCCCGCGACGACGAACTCCGCCCCGCCCACCCGGCACCGGGCGAGCGCCGCGCCGCGCAGGTGCCGGCCGGGCGTCAGCGGGTAGCGCACGTGCCACGTCCGCAACACCTCCACGCGCAGGCTGATCAGCACGACGTTGCCGAGGCCGGGCAGGCCACCCGCCGCGTGGACGAGGCGGCACCGGTTGGCGAGGTCGGCACATTTCGCCCGCCAGCGCAGGCGGCGCGGCCCCTCCTGGACGAGCAGGACGTCCGGGGCGAGGCCGCGCACGACCTCGACGAGGGCACGCGGGTCGTCGCGCTGTCCGTGGATGTTGTAGGAGACCACCCGCACCGGTACGCCGTCGGCCATGCGGCCTCCTGGGGTCAGGGGCGGGGCCGTCTCACCGTCGGGCGAGATCCGCGGCGCCCACCACGCCGGCCAGGTTACCCATGCTGGCGCCCACCACGTCGGCGACGGGCAGCGTGCCGCGCGCGGCGAGCTGCTCGTAGAACGCGTCGCGGGTCGGGCCGAGCAGCAGCTCGCCGGCGTCGATGACGCCGCCGCCGACGACGAACACCTCGGGGTCGAGCAGTTGCGTCAGGTCGGCGAGGCAGGCGCCCAGCCAGGTGCCGATCTCGGTGAACGCGGCGACCGCGACCGGGTCGCCGTCGCGGGCGGCACGGGTGACCATCGGGCCGTTGATCGCCTCGACGCTGCCGCCGGCGAGGTCGAGCAGGTGGGCCGCGGCGGCCGCGTCGTGGGTGGCCACGTCGCGGGCGTAGCGGACCAGCGCGCTGCCGGAGGCGTACTGCTCGATGCAGCCCTGCCGGCCGCAGCCGCACGGCCGCCCGCCGGGCACGGCGCGCATGTGGCCGATCTCGGCGGCGATGCCGTTGGCGCCGCGCACGAGGTCCCCGCCGAGCACGATGCCGCTGCCGATGCCGGTGCCGACGGTGACCAGCACCATCGACTTCTCGGCGGCGCGGGCCGCGCCGAACTGGAACTCGGCCCAGGCCGCCACGTTGCCGTCGTTCTCGACGATGACGGGCAGGTCGACCCGCTCGGCGACCTTGTCGCGCAGCGGCTCGTCGCGCCAGGCGAGGTTGGGAGCGAAGAGGACCTTGGCGCGGCTGGCGTCGATCCAGCCGGCCGCGCCGATGCCGACGGCGCTGACGGAATGGCTCGCGGCGAGCTCCTGCACGACCTCGACGATGAACTCGAGGGTCTTGGAGACGTCGTCGGCCGGCGTGTCACGTCGGGCCTGAACGAGCACCTCCCCGGCCGCGTCGACGACCCCACCCAGCACCTTCGTGCCGCCGATGTCGACGCCGATGGTCAATGCCTCGCTCACGTATCCGCCTCCGTACCTTCGTCACCTTCATCCTGGCCCGTTGCCGGCGCCATTGCCGTTGCCCTGGGTGGTGCTGCCTTCTTGACCGCCTTGCGCGCCATGGGCGCGCGGGGCGGCGGTGCCGCCGACCCGGCGGTCGGGGTGGCCGCGTCCGGCGCGGCGGTGGCCTGATGCCAGGGGTCGTCGGCGGGTCCGCCGTCGGATTCCCCGGGCTCCGGGCCGTTGCTGTTCCCCGCGGCGTGATGTGCCGCGCCGGAGAGCGAGCGCAGCATACTCGCCACGCCGACGGCAAGATCAGCGGCACCTTCCGAGAGCCGCTCGGCGAACTCCGGGCTGGGGTCGCGCATCGCCGCGATTACCCGACAAATCGGGCAAACACAGCATTCAGCACTACCCGTCGACAGGTGCGCGCTGGTGAGACCATTCGCGGCCACGGACGCGGCCGCCAGCGCGGCGGCGACCAGCCGCTGCGCCTCATCGCGGATCGGGTCCTCGCTCGTGATTCGCTCGCCGCGCCCGCTCACTGGTCAGCGCCCAACGACTCGACGCGGCGCTTGAGCTCCGTCAGGGCGGTATCCATGATCATCTTCTCGGCCTTGCGCTTGAACATGCCGAGCATGCCGATGCCGAGCTCGACCGCGAGCGTGTACGTCACGGTGGCCGTGCCGTCGCCGTTGTCGACGAGGTCGTACGAGCCGTCCTGCGCCTTCTGCATCTTCGACGGCTCGACCAGGTGCCACTCGATCCGCGAAATGTCCTCGGCGTACTCGTAGGACAGGGTGTACTCGTCGGAGACGACGCCGGCGTCGATCACAAAGCGGACCTGGCTGGCGTAACCGTCCTCATATTCCTCGGTCACCTCGACCTCACGCGCCGCGGAGACCCACTCGGGGTAGCGCGCGAAGTCACAGATCACCT
This sequence comes from Luedemannella flava, assembly GCF_039528515.1. Lineage (NCBI taxonomy): Bacteria > Bacillati > Actinomycetota > Actinomycetes > Micromonosporales > Micromonosporaceae > Luedemannella > Luedemannella flava. The sequence goes on along the minus strand of NZ_BAAALT010000057.1, from coordinate 22,265 downwards.
CCGCGACCTGCGAAGGAGCTGCGTTGATCACGATGGACTGCGTCGACGTGTCGGCCACGGCAGGCAATCTACCTGGCGATCGGCCCGACCGCCGTGCCCAGGGCGCGGCGACCCGGCCCGGCCGCCCTCCCGGCGCCCCGGGATGGGCTCCGTGACGCCTGCCACGATAGGTTCACAGCGGGCGAAGTGGCCCGAGCAAGGGAGCACAAGTGCGCGAGTTCACGGTTCCACCAGCTGTCACGATCAAGGACACGACGACGCTCGTCCAGGCCGTCTGGACCAACGCCGAGGCGCGGCCGGACGCGGCCCAGTTCGCCCGCCGCACCGACGCGGGCTGGGAGGACATCACCTGCGCGCGGTTCCGCGACGATGTGGTGGCCCTCGCCCGCGGCCTCGTGGCGGCCGGCGTGGCGCCGGGCGACCGGGTGGGCCTGATCAGCCGCACCCGCTACGAATGGACTTTGATCGACTACGCGATCTGGGCGTGTGGCGCGGTGACCGTGCCGATCTATGAAACCTCCAGTCCGGACCAGATCCAGTGGATCCTGTCCGACTCGGCCGCGGTGGCGTGCTTCGTCGAGACGGCCGACCACGCCGCCAACCTGGGCCGGGTCCGGGACGACCTGCCCGACCTGCGCCACACCTGGGAGATCGAGGCCGGCGGGCTGACCGAGCTCATCGCCGCGGGCGGTCCGGTCGACCCGGCCGAGGTCGACCGGCGCCGGCTGGCCGGTCGCGCCGACGATCTCGCCACGATCATCTACACCAGCGGGACGACCGGCCGGCCCAAGGGCTGCGTGCTGACCCACCGCAACATCTACGCCGACATCGCCAACACCATCCCGCACCTGCCCAACCTGTTCCAGCCGGGCGCCGCGACGCTGCTGTTCCTGCCGCTCGCGCACAGCTTCGCCCGGATCATCCAGGTGGGCGTCGTGGAGGCCCAGGTGCACACGGCCTACACCGCGGACCCCCGCAACCTGCTGGCCGACCTCGGCTCGTTCAAGCCGACGTTCGTCCTGGCCGTACCACGGGTGTTTGAAAAGGTGTTCAACGGCGCGCGGCAGAAGGCGGTCGACGGCGGCAACGGCGCGCTCTTCGACCGGGCCACGGCCGTCGCGGTGGCCTATTCGGAGGCCCTCGACGCCGGCGGCCCCAACCTGGTGCTGCGACTGCGGCACATGCTGTTCGACCTGCTCGTCTACCGCAAGCTGCGGGCCGCGATGGGCGGGCGGTGCCAGGCCGCGATCTCCGGCGGCGCACCGCTGGGCGCCCGGCTCGCGCACTTCTTCCGCGGCATCGGCGTGACGATCTACGAGGGGTACGGCCTGACCGAGACCTCCCCGGCCGTCGCGGTCAACCTGGAGGACCACATCCGCATCGGCACCGTGGGCCGGCCGCTGCCGGGCGTCACGGTGCGGATCGACGACGACGGCGAGATCCTGATCAAGGGCGACATCGTCTTCAAGGGATACTTCAACGCCCCGGCCGCGACGGCCGAGGTGCTCGACGCGGACGGCTGGTTCCACACCGGCGACCTCGGCGCCCTGGACGACGACGGCTACCTGTCGATCACCGGCCGGAAGAAGGAGATCATCGTGACGGCCGGCGGCAAGAACGTCGCCCCGGCCGTCCTTGAGGACCGAATCCGTGCCCATCCGCTGATAAGTCAGTGCATGGTCGTCGGCGACCGGCAACCGTTCGTCGCCGCGCTGGTGACCATCGATGAGGAATCATTCCCCGCCTGGTGTAACGCCAACGGCAAGCCGGCTGACGCGCGTCCGGGGGACTTGCGCGACGATGAGGATCTGCGCCGCGAGGTGCAGACCGCCGTCGATGAGGCCAACCGGGCCGTCTCCAAGGCGGAGTCGATCCGGGTGTTCCGGATCCTTTCCGAGGACTTCACCGAGGGCAACGGACTGCTGACGCCCTCACTCAAAGTGAAGCGGACCATAGTGGCGAAGGAGTACGCCGACGAGATCGCCGCTATCTACAGCTGAGCGCCCGACCCGGTCGGCGCAGTCCATCGAGGCACCGCCCAGCCTCCGTGCCACCGGCGCGGAGCGGGCGGGCCTCGTGCTCCGCCTTGCCCTGCTGACGCTCATCGCCGCGCTCACCATCGCCGCGACCCACGACGTCAGCGCGCTGATCTGGGTCGCGCTGCTCGGCGCCGCGAGCCTCGCGGCGTGGGCGGGCCGGCCCCCGATCCTGCCGACCCTCGGCCGGGTGGCCGAGGTGCTGCTCACCGCGCTGGGCGCGAGCAGCGTGGCCACCGAGCCGGGCGGCGCGGCCAGCACGATCCTGCCGTACCTGACCATCCCGATCGTCGTGCCGGCGATCGAGGGGCGCATCAAGGAGTCGATGGCGCTGGTCGCCCTCGGCGCCGTCGCGCTGGCCGCCGCCGGCGCGCCCGACGGGCTGCTGTCCGACCCGTCGTACCTGCTGTTCTGCGCCGAGTGGCTGGCGATCGCCGGGCTGCTCGCCGGCTTCGTGTACGCGGTGCGCCGGCTGCTCGCCCCCGAGGCCCCGCCCGCCGGCCCGGCCCCGTACGCCGAGGCCACCCGGCTGCTGACCCAGCTGCGCACGGTCGCCCGCCAGCTGCCCGGCGCCACCCTGGACCCGGGCAGCATCTCCGAGCACCTGCTCGAGGACGTGCGCCGCATCGCCCCCGTGGACCGCGCCGCGGTGCTGTCCGCCAGCGGCGGCGGCCGGCTCGTGGTCCTCGCCCAGCTCGCCCCCGACCGGGTCGACTGGGAGACCAGCCTGGACGCCGACTCCGCCATCGCGGACGCCTGGGCCGCCCAGCAGGCGCAGGTGGCCGCGCGCTCCCAGGCCCGGACGGCCTCGTCCGACACGCCCGTGTCGACGCTGGTCGTGCCGCTGCTGTCCGGCGTACGCACGATCGGCCTGCTCACCCTGGAGGTCGACCGGGCGGGCGCCTACCCGCCGGCCGTGGTGTCCGCCGTGACCGAGCTGGCCTCGGCGGGCGCGCTGCGGCTGGAGGCGGCGCTGCTCTTCGACGACGTACGCTCCATCGCCACCAACGAGGAGCGCCAGCGACTGGCCCGGGAGATCCACGACGGGGTCGCCCAGGAGCTGGTCATGGTCGGGTACGGCATCGACAACACCCTGGCCACCCTGCCCGAGGACGCCAAGGAGAGCGCCGCCGAGCTGCGCGCCCTGCGCCAGGAGGTCACCCGGGTCATCACCGAGCTACGGCTGAGCCTGTTCGAGCTGCGCAGCGAGGTCGACCGGCACGGCGGCCTGGCCGCCGCCATCGCCGAGTACGCCCGGGCGGTGGGCTCGTCTGCCGGCCTGCGGGTGCACCTGTCGCTGGACGAGACATCCGCCCGCCTGCCCGCCGCCACCGAGGCGGAGCTGCTCCGCATCGCCCAGGAGGCGATCACCAACGCCCGCAAGCACGCCAACGCGAGCAACCTCTGGGTCACCTGTGAGGTGGATCCGCCGTACGCGCGCATCGAGGTGAGTGACGACGGGGCCGGAATGTCAAGCCACCGGTCGGATGGCCGCTACGGCCTTGCGATCATGGCAGAGAGGGCGGAGCGTATCCGAGGCCAACTGGAGATCACGCCGCGCGCCTCCGGCGGCACCTCTGTGGCCGTGGTGCTCAGCGCCTCGCCCCGACGGGGTAGCTTGTGACAAGCAGAAGGGGAGATCATCCGGCATGACGACCAGCACCACCACTCCGCCGACCCGGACCAAGGTCCTCCTTGTCGACGATCATGACCTCATCCGCAAGGGGTTGCGGCACGCTTTCGAGCGCGACCGGAACTTCGAGGTTGTCGGCGAGGCGGCCACCGCGGCCGAGGCGGTCCGTCAGGCCGGGGCCCTCCAGCCCGATGTCGTGATCATGGACCTGCGCCTGCCCGACGGCAGCGGCCTCGAAGCGGCCCGCGCCCTGCGCAAGGCCAGCGCCACCATGGGCATCGTGGTCCTGACCATGTACGCCGGGGACGACCAGCTCTTCGGCGCGCTGGAAGCCGGCGCGAGCGCCTTCGTGCCCAAGACCGCCCCGGCCGACGAGGTCGTCGCGGCGGCCCGGCACGCCGCCTCCTCCCCCAGCGCGTTCACCGCCGCCGACCTGGCCGAGGCCATGAAGCGCCGGCTCGCCCCCGCCGGCCCGCAGCTCTCGCCCCGCGAGAGCCAGGTGCTGCGCCTGCTCGCCGACGGCATGAGCGTCGCGGGCATCGCCAAGCAGCTCTACGTCAGCGAGTCGACCGCCAAGACCCACATCTCGAAGCTGTACGAGAAGCTGGGCGCGGCGAACCGGGCCCAGGCCCTCATGACCGCCCTCCGGCTCGGCCTGCTCGAAGCCCCCGACGCACCGAAATTCTGAGAACATGATCGATCCCCTCGACCCAGCGACCGCGCTGGAGGATCTCGGCGCGGGTAGCGCCCCTACCGCGACCCGTGGCCGCCACCGTCGGGCTTTCCCCGACACGGACTGGCGCGCCGACCGGATCGGCGCCGCCCGCCGCGACGAGAACCCGACCGTCCTGGCGCGCATGCGCACCGGTTGGGCGGCCATCGGCGACACGCAGTACCTGCCCGGCTACTGCGTCCTGCTGGCCGACGCCCCCGACGTCGACCACCTGCTCGACCTGCCGCGCTCGGCCCAGGTCGACTTCCTCACCGACATGGCGCTGCTCGGCGAGGCCGTGTTCCACGCCTGCAACGGCCTGGACCCGGCGTTCCGGCGGGTCAACTACGAGGTGCTCGGCAACTCCATGCGCCAGCTGCACGCCCACGTGCACGCCCGGTACGCCTGGGAGCCGGAGCAGTACCGGCTGGGCCCCGTCTGGCGCTACCCGGACGACCTGCGCGAGGCCCCCGAGCACCTGCTCGGCGAGCAGCACGACGGCCTCCGCGACGCCATCACCATCGAGCTGGAGCGCGTCATGCGCGACGCCTACGGCACTCTCCCGGCTGCCGACGGCCTCCTCTAAGCGACGCCACCGCCGAAGGTCCGCGCGGCAAGGTCAGCACTTCCCGGTGACTGTTCACGTGGCCTGCGCCGGGGGTGGAGATAACCGACAAACCACCCTCCCATGTCGCGAAGATCGCCGTTTCATGTACCAGGGCGCAGCCCAGCCACACTCCCGCACACCGTAACTATTCAGGTGTCCCGTCCGAGTGACGTACGACCGGTCCGTGCCTGCATCGGTTCTCCTGACAGCGGTCATGATGAGGTTTCCGGTGGGACCCGCCCTTCCCGCTCAACGTCGCGATCATCGGGCCCACGGCGCCCGTTGGTACCAAGATCTCAGTTTCCTGTGCAGGAGTGCGGCTGGGCTGCGCTCTGGTACAGAAGACGGCGATCTTCACGAGCAGCGGGGGGTGGTTTGTCGGTTATCAGGTCGTCGCGACTACGCATCCGCACGGCATTTAACGATCATGGACCGCCACCCATCAACAACTGGCGCTCGGACTGCACGTCCGCACCGCAGATGGCGATCTCCACCCCGGCGCGGACCACCTGAACAGTTACTGCACACAAAACTCAAATCTTGGTACTGACAGGAGGCTCGACTTTCGCGTCGGCGGGTCCCGTGATACGACCCGGGATCGGGTGTGTTGCCGGGCGATGGTGTGATGCTGACCCGTGCGGCGAGAAAGCGCGAAAGTCGAGGGCGACGGGCACGCGAGGGGTGGTTTGTCGGTTATCGGGCCGCGAGGACTGCGCATTCGCACCGCTGATCAACCGCCTGAACAGTTGCCGTCCGGAAAGCCGGACGCCCGCCCGGAGCGGCCCCCAGAGCAAGCTCTGACCTGCGGAAATGCGGTACTGTGCCGAACCATGGCACAGGACACGACATCCATTCACGTTCGGCGCCGCGATCGCATCAGGATCGCGCCGGGCGAGGCGTACCAGGTCCGGTTCGGGTTGACGCGCCGGGACCTGCTGCTGCTGCCGGTCTCCGTAGTGTCTGTCGTCGTCGGCGTGGCCGCGTGGCACGACATACCTGTTCCGGCGGGTATCGCCATCGTGTTCGGCGGCGTGTACCTGCTCGTCCGACTACTTCACGTGGTCACCCGTCGGGTGGCGCTGCGGGTCGACGCCGCCGGCGTGACGCTCGGGGTGACGCCACCCTGGCCTGCCTCCCACACGGCGGTCGTGCCCTGGGAAGACATCAAGGAGATCCTGGTCTGGACGCAGGACGCCGGCAGAGCCAAGGTCACCTACGTCGGCCTGCGTCGCCGGCCGGGCAGCCCGCCCCTGCCCGGGTCGGCGCGGTCCGGCTGGCTGAAGCGGCTGAACAGCGCCTTCGCGCCAGGCGTTTCGCCCGACGTGGTCGCGGACAGCAGGCCGGCGACCTTCTGGCCCTTGCACGTTCCGACGCTGCGGGCCGCTGTGCACCAGTTCGCTCCGACCGTGCCGGTGACCGACCAGAGCTGACGGGTTGATTCAGGACGCCAGTAGCGCGGTGAGGCGGGCGGCCTGGTGGTCCCAGCCCCATTCCTGCTCCACCCACGCGCGGCCCTCGGCGCCGAGGCGCTTGGCCAGGGCCGGGTCGGCCAGCAGGGTGGCGATCCGGTCGGCGACCGCCGCGACGTCGCGGCCCGGCGCCACGAACCCGGTCTCCCCTTCGCGGACCGCGTCGGGCGCCCCGCCCGAGTCGCCCGCCACCACGGGCAGCCCGGTGGCCGACGCCTCCAGGTAGACGATGCCGAGGCCCTCCACGTCGAGGCCGCCCATCCGGGTGCGGCACGGCATGGCGAACACGTCGCCAGCCGCGTAGTACTCCGGCAGGCGCGCCCACGGCACCGACCCGGTGAACCGCACGTGCTCCGCAACGCCGGTCTCCCGCGCCAGGCGCTCCAGCGAGGGCCGGTAGGGGCCCCCGCTGACGATCAGCAGCGCCGCGTCGGGCACCCGCCGCCGGATCGCCGGCAACGCCTTGATCAGCGTGTCCTGCCCCTTGCGCGGCACGAGCCGCGACACACACACGACCACGGGCCGCCCAACAAGATCATGTTCTGTACGCACAAGATCGCCGGAAACCGACGGCGAATAGGCGACGGTGTCCACTCCCGGCGCCAGCCGCTCCAGCGACGTCAGCGACCCGACCGCGCGGTCCAGGCGCGACCGTTGATACTCCGTCAGGTAGGTCACCACGTCCGCCCCGCGCGCGATGCGCTTCAGCAGGCCACGCGCGCCGGGCAGCGCCGCCCAGCCGATCTCGTGGCCGTGCGTCAGCGCGACGACCCGCGACACGCCCGCCCGCCCCCGCAGCCCGTCCGCGAGCAGGCCGAGCGGCGCGGCCGCCCCGAACCAGACGCGCTCACACCCGTACTCCCGGGCGAGAGCGGCGACGCGGCGGGCGACGCGCCTCGTGGGCAGCAACACCCCCGTCTCCTCGCGGATGACCGGAAACGGTAGCGAGGCGTCGTGTTCGGCCGCGCCGCGCCAGGTGGAGGCGTAGGCGACGAGGGAGCCGGACGGCTGGCGCACCGCGAGGTGGTGGACGAACTGCTGGATGCCACCGGGCCGGGGCGGGAAGTCGTTCGTGATGAGCAGGGTGCGCAAAGTCAGCGCTCCCCGCGGGCGAACGCGCGGGCCGCGGCCATGCGCTCCACGGTCGAGGGGTGGCTGGCGAACATCAGGTACTCCAGGCGGTTCGGGTCCACGTCGGACAGGTTCTTCAGCGCGAGGCGGCCGTCCATCTGCTCCACGGTGGCCGGGTCGTCGGTGACGACGAGGGCGTGCTCGTCGGCGCGCGCCTCGATGCGGCGCGACACCGCGTTCTGCAGCGGCATGGCCACCAGACCCGCGAGCGTGGCCACGGCGAGCAGCAGCGCCAGCGCCGTCGGCGACGTCACGGAGTCGACCCCGGCCAGCCGCAGCAGGCCGGTCCACGAGCCGAGCAGGAACGCCGCGCAGATCGCCGCGGCCGCGCCGAGCGCCCCGAGCGCGGTGCCGGTGAGCACGTCGCCGCGCTTGGCGTGACCGAGCTCGTGCGCCACGACCGCCTCCACCTCGGCCGCCGGCGCCTCGTCGAGCAACGTGTCGTAGACGACGATGCGCCGGGTCGGCCCCAGGCCGGAGACGTAGGCGTTGAGCGCCGTGGTCCGGCGCGAGGCGTCCGCGACCAGAACATCCTTCACGGGTACGCCGTCGCGGGCGGCCATGGCCGTCAGGCTGTCCCGCAGCTCACCGGCGGGCATCGGGGTGAACTTGTTGAACACCGGCTCGATGAGCACCGGCAGCACGAAGCTGAGCAGCACGACCAGCCCGGCCGCGCCGGCGGACAGCCACGCCCACCACCAGTCGGGCGTGAGCCGGGCGATCCCGAAGAACGCGAGCAGCACGATCGCGCCGAGCACCGCGCCGATGGCCATGCCCTTGGCCAGGTCGACGGTCCAGCTGCCCCAGGTCTGGGTGGACAGGCCGTAGTCGCGGAGCACCCGCTCCCGCCAGACGGCCAGCGGCAGGGTGGCGACCTCGCCGATGAGCATGATGACGAAGCCGCCGAGCAGCGCCTGCGCGATCCAGTTGCCGCCGAACGGCTTGCCGACCGCCTCGACGATCCGCGCGCCGAGCGGCGTGAGCCCGAGGATGAGGCTGACCGCGAGCCCCAGCAGCAGCGAGGAGTACGCGGGCAGGCGCAGCGCGGCGTGGAACGCCCGGCCCCGCTCGACCGCGTCGGCGGGCAGGTCGCGCAGCGCGGCGAGCTGGTCGGCGCGCGGCGCCGGCGGGCTGGACCAGGGCACCCTGACCGCGGCCACCACGAGCACCACGAGCGCCAGCACGGCCAACGTCACCGCCGCCCAGAACCGTGGCGTCAACGTCATGCCGCCGCCTCCGCTGCGCTCCGGCGCCGCCATGTGTCAACTGAACTGATGATTCGCTCGCCGCGCTCGCTCATGCCGCCGCCTCCGCTGCGCTCCGGCGCCGCCATGTGTCAACTGAACTGATGATTCGCTCGCCGCGCTCGCTCATGCCGCCGCCTCCGCTGCGCTCCGGCGCCGCCATGTGTCAACTGAACTGATGATTCGCTCGCTGCGCTCGCTCATGGACATTGCCTATCAGGCCCGGGCCAGGCGTCGCAAAAGGGTGTCGGAGCTGAGCGGGTACGCGCCGTGGCGGCGCACGCCCTCGGCGACCTCCCGGTCGGTGGAGATCACCACGATGGGGCGGCCGGCGGGCTCGGCGCGCACGAGCCGGCGGATCAGCTCGTCGGCGGTTTCGCCCTTGCGGCTGAACAGCACGCGGACCCCGCGCGGCGGGGTGGGCGCGGCGACCAGCTTCTCGGCCCCGTCGAAGACGACGGTGACCTCGGCGCCGGTCTGCGCGGCGATGCCGCCGATGCCGGTGATGAGGCGGCCGCGCTGCTGTTCGAGGGACAACTCGCCGTACCCGGTCTTGGTGACGTTGTAGCCGTCGACGACGAGGTGCACCTTGGGCAGCGCGAGAAGCTGGTCGAGTCGGGCCGGGTCGTCGGCGTCCAGGGCGCGGGCCCCGGCGCCCCCGGCGCCGCCGCGCTCGGCGAAGTGGGTGGCGACGTGGTCGCCGGGCAGCAGGGTGGCGGGCTCGATGGCCAGCTCCCGTTTCAGGCCGACGGCGGCCTGGCCGATCGTCTCCAGCAGCAGCCAGAGGCGGGCCTCGTCGACCGCGCGCGCCTCCTTGGCGGCGTGGCGGGCGCCGCTGGCCAGGTCCTCGGCGTCGGCGAGGCGGGCGCGCAGCCGGCGCAGGTCGTCGTCGTTGTCGGCGGCGGCGCGCTGGGCGCGGCCCTCCTCGACGGCGAGCCGCTCGCTGGCGCGCTTCTCCCGGCCCTGCGTCTCGCGCAGGCTCCGTCCCAGGGTGCGGACCTCCTCGCGCAGCGCGGCGGCCTCCTCGCGTAGCCGGGCCAGCTCGTCGCGGAGCTTGTCGGCCTCGACGCGGGCGACGGCCCGTTCGTGTTCGGCGCGGGCGGCCCGCTGCTCGGCGACCTGGATGCGGTCGGCGATGGCGGTGCTCTCGGCGTCGGCGCGGACGGCCTCGGTGGCGGCGGCGACCATGTCCGCCCAGCCGGCGGGGCGGCACAGGTACGCCAGGGCGGCCACGTCGACGGGGTCGGCCGCGGCCGGCACGGTGCCCTCGGCGATGGCCTCGCCCAGCTCGCCGGTCGCCTCGCGGGCCCGCTGGCCGATGCGCTGCCGGAACAGCGGGTCGGCGGACAGATGGAGGGCGATGAGCGGCCCGCCGAGGCGGGCGCGGCGGTGCGGGGCGAAGTTGGCCACCCGGCGCAGCGGCACGGGCAGCTCGTCACCGGGTAGCGCGCTGAGCGCGCTGGCGGCGAGCGCGACGACGCGCTGGCGGACGGGCTCCGGCAGGGACGGGTCGGCCCCGGCGACGGTGTCCTCGCCGATCAGGTCATATCCTGAAATGCCGGACTCGCCGTCGGACGGCGTCCCGCCCGGTGGGTCGGCGAGGTCGTCACGGTCCGGCATGTCGTCAAGTGTCCCACCGCGATGACCACACCGCCCCGGTCAATCGACCATGGCTGGCCTGCCACCCGGCCCCAACGGGTCGGGCGGGCGGTGTGGTCCGGCGGGCGTGGGATCAGCGGGCCTGGAGCGCGTCCAGGCCGACGGCCATGGCGATCACCAGGCGGCGGTCGATGGCCGGGTCCTGGATCTCCACCATGTACCGGTCGCGCAGGCCCCACCTGCGGTCCACCGAGAAGATCGGCCGGCCGTCGGCGACGAAGTCGAAGTGGTACGGCAGCCAGGACAGCGAGTCGGCGAACCGGCGCAGCAGGGCGACGGCGAAGTTGCGCTCCTGCCCGGTGGCCTGCGGCAGGCCGGGCTGCTCGACGTGCCAGGTCGAGCGCAGCAGCGACTTGGCGAAGTCCTTACGGAACAGGCCGATCGGGTTGCCGTTGGCGTCGGTCACGTCGTACGTGGCGCCCAGGTCGAGCACGCTGCGGGCCTTGAAGCCCAGCACCGGCACCTGCTTGGTGTCGTCGGTGTAGAGGGTGACCTGCTCCTTGAAGGCCATCCGCTTCTGCTGGGCGAAGGCCACGAGCGGGCCCTCCGAGTCGCCGGGGCCCACGGTGTGGACCTCGTACTGGTTGACCATGAGACGGATGCGCTGGCGGACGATCAGGCGCTGCTCAGCCTGAAGGGTCTGGATCGTCATGAGGGGGTGTCACCATTCGTCGGGGGAACCGCCGAGTGTGCCACACCCCCGCGAGCCTCAGTCGTCCCCCTCCACCGGGTAGGGGGCAAAAGTGCTGCGATTCTCGTCGATGTCCAGGGCCCGGCCGATCTGCGGGAAGGCCCGCTGCGGGCAGGCCGGTCGCTCGCACACCTTGCAACCGATCCCGATGGGCACCGCGGCGTCCGCCGCGTCCAGGTCGAGCCCCGTCGAGTAGACCAGCCGCCCCGCCTGGCGCAGGTCGCAGCCGAGCGCCACGGCGAAGGTCTTCGTGGGTTGGCCCCACCGTCCCGGCGCCCGCGTGATGGTGCGGGCGATCCAGAAGTACCGGCGTCCGTCGGGCATCGCCGCGATCTGGGTGAGGATCCGGTTCGGCGCCCCGAACGCCTCGTAGATCACCCACAACGGGCAGGTCCCGCCGGTTCGCGACAGGTGGAACCCGCTCGCCCCCTGCCGCTTGGACATGTTGCCGGCCCGGTCGACCCGCACGAACGAGAACGGCACGCCCCGGGCCTTCGGCCGCTGCAGGGTGGACAGCCGGTGACAGATCGTCTCGAAGCTGACCCCGTAGTGGTGCGCCAGCCGCTCGATGTCGTACCGGTAGCGGTCCGCGCTGGCCAGGAAGTCCGAGTACGGCATGATCAACGCGGCGCCGAAGTAGTTGGCGAGCCCGATCCGGGCGATGGCCCGCGAGTCGGCCGTGATGAACGGCTCGGCCTGCACCAGCTCGGCGATCAGGTCGCCGTACTCGACGAGCGCGAGGTGCGAGGCCATCCGGAAGGCCACCTGGCCGGGTCGCAGGTCGCCGGCCAGGTGGAGCACCTGCGCCACCGGGTCGTAGCGGTGCAGCTCCTGGCCCAGGTCGGGGTCGCGCCGCACCCGGATGCCGTGGTCGAGCAGCCGGGCGGTCAGCGTCGGCAGCACGTCGCCGGGGACGATGCCGAGGTCGCCGGCGAGCTGCTCGGCCGCCTCGTCGAGCGCGCCGACGTAGTTGTGGCGCTGGTGCAGGTACTCCCGGATCTCCTCATGCAGCATGAGCGCGGGCATCGCGGACTCGTGGTCGCGCTCGCCCGTCAGGGCGGCGAGCTGCTCGACGACCTGGCGGTAGCGGCGGTGCAGGGTGACGAAGGCGTGCGCGGTCTGCGGCCAGTGCCGGGCCAGGTCGGCCGCCTCGTCGGGCGGGATGTCCAGGCGGAGCGTGTCGTCGGCGGCGACCTCGCGCACCTCGGCGGTGAGCCGGGCGGTGTCGTGTCCGGCGAAGAACCCGGCCTCCACGCCGAGCGTCTCGGAGATGCTCATGAGGACGGGCACCGTCAGCGGCCGGGTGCCGTGCTCGATCTGGTTGAGGTAGCTCGGCGAGATCCCCAGCATGCGGGCGAGGGCGGCCTGGCTGAGCCGCCGCTCCTCGCGCAGCCGCCGCAGCCGGGCTCCCGCGACTGTTTTCTGCATTCTGTGAACGTACGCTTCGCAACCTTGGCAAAACAGCGGTTCGAACTTCGCAATACTTGGCTCCTTCCGCCCCTCGACCTGCGTATTCCGTTCATGTGACCGTCTTCTTACTGGCGAGTAACCCATGCGGAGGCGACCATGAACGCAGAACAGCTCGAATCGAAGTGGGCCACCGACGCCCGGTGGCGCGGCATCCGCCGCGACTACACGGCCGCCGACGTCGTGCGCCTGCGCGGCACCGTCATCGAGGAGCACACCCTCGCGAAGCGCGGCGCCCGGCGGCTGTGGGACCTGCTGCACACCGAGGACTACGTGCCGGCGCTCGGCGCGCTCACCGGCGGGCAGGCCGTCCAGCAGGTGAAGGCGGGCCTCAAGGCGATCTACCTGTCCGGCTGGCAGGTCGCGGCCGACGCCAACCTCGCCGGCCAGACGTACCCGGACCAGAGCCTCTACCCGGCCAACTCGGTCCCGGCGGTGGTCCGCCGGATCAACAACGCGCTGCTGCGCGCCGACCGGATCAGCCACTCCGAAGGCGCATCCTTTGATTGGCTCGCGCCGATCGTGGCCGACGCCGAGGCCGGCTTCGGCGGCGTGCTCAACGCGTTCGAGCTGATGACCGCGATGATCGCGGCCGGCGCGGCGGGCGTGCACTGGGAGGACCAGCTCGCCTCGGAGAAGAAGTGCGGTCACCTCGGCGGGAAGGTGCTCATCCCGACCGGCCAGCACATCCGCACCCTGTCCGCGGCCCGCCTCGCGGCCGACCTCGCCGACGTGCCGTCGCTGATCGTGGCCCGCACCGACGCCGAGGCCGCCACGCTCATCACCACCGACGTGGACGAGCGGGACCGCCCGTTCATCACGGGCGAGCGCACCGCCGAGGGCTTCTACCGGGTGCGCAACGGCATCGAGCCGTGCATCGCCCGGGGCCTGGCCTACGCGCCCTACGCCGAGCTGCTGTGGATGGAGACCTCGACTCCCGACCTGGCCGCCGCGCGCCGGTTCGCCGAGGCGATCAAATCCGAGTACCCGGACCAGATGCTCGCCTACAACTGCTCGCCGTCGTTCAACTGGAAGGCGAAGCTGGACGACACCGCGATCGCGTCGTTCCAGAAGGAGCTCGGGGCGATGGGCTTCAAGTTCCAGTTCATCACCCTGGCCGGCTTCCACGCCCTCAACCACTCGATGTTCACGCTGGCCCGCGACTACGCCACGACGGGCATGCCGGCGTACGTCGACCTGCAGGAGCGCGAGTTCGCCGCCGAGGCCGACGGGTACACCGCCACCCGCCACCAGCGCGAGGTCGGCACCGGCTGGTTCGACCTGGTCAGCACCGCGGTCAACCCGGCCAGCGACACGACCGCCCTGCGCGGGTCGACCGAGGAGGCGCAGTTCTGATGCGTTCCCACATCACGACCGCCGACGGCGACCCGACGATCCTGACCCCGCAGGCGCTGGAGTTCATCGGCGCCCTGGACGCGGCGTTCGCCGCCCGCCGGGTGGGCCTGCTGATGGACCGCCAGCGCCGCCGCGCGCGGCTGGCCAGCGGCGATGCTTCTCTGGGCTTTCTCCCGTCGACGGAGGCGATCCGGGCCGACGACTCGTGGCGGGTGGCCGGCGCGGCGCCCGGCCTCGTCGACCGGCGGGTGGAGATCACCGGCCCGCCGGAGGCGAAGATGACCGTCAACGCGCTGAACTCCGGCGCCCGCGTGTGGCTCGCCGACTTCGAGGACGCCACGTCGCCGACCTGGGACAACGTGGTCTCGGGCCAGCGCAACCTGCGCGACGCCATCGACGGTGTCCTCGATTTCGAGGCGGGCGGCAAGCGCTACGCCGTCGGCCCCGACCCGGCCACGATCGTGGTCCGGCCGCGCGGCTGGCACCTGGTGGAGAAGCACCTCCTCGTCGACGGCCGGCCGGTCGCCGCGGCCCTGGTCGACGCGGGCCTGTACCTGTTCCACTGCGCGCGGCGCCAGCTCGACCGGGGCAGCGGGCCGTACTTCTACCTGCCGAAGCTGGAGAGCCACCTCGAGGCGCGGCTGTGGAACGACGTGTTCATCCTGGCCCAGGAGCTGCTCGGGATCCCGCGCGGGACGATCCGGGCCACGGTCCTCATCGAGACCATCACCGCCGCCGTGGAGATGGAGGAGATCCTGTACGAGCTGCGCGAGCACTGCGCCGGGCTCAACGCGGGCCGCTGGGACTACCTGTTCAGCATGATCAAGACGTTCGGCGGCCGGCCGTGGTTCGCCCTGCCCGACCGCGGCTCCGTCAGCATGACGGTGCCTTTCATGCGGGCCTACACGGAGCTGCTGGTGAGCACCTGCCACCGGCGGGGCGCCTACGCCATCGGCGGCATGGCGGCGTTCATCCCGAGCCGGGACGCGTCCGCGAACGCCGTCGCCCTGGCGAAGGTGGCCGACGACAAGCGCCGCGAGGCCGCCGACGGGTTCGACGGCTCCTGGGTGGCCCACCCCGGGCTGGTGGACACGTGCCTCGCGGCGTTCGACGCGGTGCTCGGCACCCGCCCCAACCAGCTGCACCGCCACCGCGCCGACGTGTCGGTCGACGTCGCGGACCTGCTCGACGTGGCCAGCGCCGGCGGCTCCGTCACTGAGGCCGGGGTGCGGGCCAACGTGTCCGTCGCCCTGCGGTACTTCGACGCGTGGCTACGCGGCACCGGCGCGGCGGCCATCTCCGGCCTCATGGAGGACGCGGCGACGGCCGAGATCTCCCGCTGCCAACTCTGGCAGTGGATCCGCAGCGGGGCCACGCTCGCCGACGGCCGCGTGGTCGACAAGGAACTGGTGGACAAGCTGCTCAACGAGGAGCTCACGGCCCTGCACGCGGAGGCGGACGCGGCCACGCACCGCTGGGACGACGCGGAGGCGATCCTGCGCCGCACCGCCCTGACCGGCACCCTCCCCGACTTCTTCACCACCGCCGCCTACGCGCAGTACCTCGCCTGACGGCGGCGCCAGCCCGGCGCCATGGATCTTGGGGGCAATCGGCATCTATGAGTGCCCCTTGCCCTCAAGATCATCTAAGGACGCGGGCGCGACATCCGCTGACTGTCCATGGTCGGCGGCACCCGTGTGGTCGGTGCGGGTACGGGTGCGGTACGGGTTTCCGATCGTGCGTCCGGAGAAAGGCGCGGCCAACACAATCGATCCACCTCTACCCGTACAGGAAGGATCAGCATGCGGAACAAGATTGCGAAGGCAGCCGTGGTGCTCGCCCTGGCCGCCGGCTCCGTCTTCGCGGTAGCGAGCCCCGCCTCGGCCGCGCCGACCTGCCAGACCCTGAGCGACCTGGCGAACACGTACTTCCAGGTCCGGTGCAAGTCCTGGAACGCGCTGACGCGCTACTACGCGTACGGGCAGTGCCAGTACCTCGGCGCTTCCTACGGCGTCGAAGGCCCGCGCCAATCGGTGGGCTACGCGAACTCCTGGGGTCCGTGGAGCAGCTTCTCGTGCAACATCACCTACAAGAACTACCGCACCTACATCCTCGTCGGGGGCTGAGCGGGGGTGCCGTCGCGATGGCCGGGTCACCGCGACGGCACCGATGCGGCCCGCCCTATCGTTGGAGGGCGGCGAGCTGGCCGCTTACCTGGTCGGCGGCGCGGGCCGTGGCGCGCGTTGTCGTACCCCTGCAGGCAACGCGCTGGCGCGCGTTGTCGTACCCCTCGCCTACCGTGTCCAGCCGTGCCCGCCGCCTATCAACAGCTCGCGCTCACCGACGCCGGGACGCCGTTGCGCGACGTGACGTTCGTGGTGCTCGACCTGGAGACGACGGGCGGCACGCCGGACGGCGACGGCATCACCGAGATCGGCGCCGTGAAGGTGCGCGGCGGCGAGCAGCTCGGCGAGTTCCACACCCTGGTCAACCCGAACGCCCCCATCCCGCCGTACATCACGGTGCTGACCGGGATCACCGAGGCGATGGTCCTGCCCGCGCCGAGGACCGGCGAGGTGCTGCCCGGGCTGCTGGAGTTCCTGCAGGGCGCGGTGCTGGTGGCGCACAACGCGCCGTTCGACACCGGGTTCCTCAAGGCGGCCTGCAACACCTACGGCTACCCGTGGCCGGCGCCGAGGGTGCTCGACACCGCGATGCTCGCGCGCCGCCTGCTCACCCGCGACGAGGTGCCCAACCACAAGCTCAGCACTCTCGCGGCATACCTGCGCACCGCCACCCAGCCCACCCACCGCGCGCTGGACGACGCCCGCGCGACGACCGAGCTGCTGCACTTCCTCATCGGCCGGCTGGGCAGCCACAAGGTGTTCACGCTGGAGGAGACGGCCGAGTTCGTCAAGGCGGTCTCGCCGGCACAGCGGCGCAAGAAACACCTGGCCGACGGCCTGCCGGACGCCCCGGGCGTCTACATCTTCCGCGACCGGGACAACCGCCCCCTCTACGTCGGCACGTCCTCGTCCATCTCCACGCGGGTGCGCAGCTACTTCACCGCCGCCGAGACCCGCAAACGGATGTCGGAGATGATCCACATCGCCGAGCGGGTCGAGGCGGTGACCTGCGCGCACTCGCTGGAGGCGGAGGTGCGCGAGCTGCGCCTGATCGCCGCGCACAAGCCGCCGTACAACCGTCGTTCCAAGTACCCCGAACGGGTCTGCTGGCTGAAGCTGACCGCGGAGGCCTACCCCCGACTGTCCATCGTGAGCACGCTGCGCCCGGACGGCGCGACCTACCTGGGCCCGTTCGGCTCGCGGCGGACCGCGGAGGCGACGGCCGCCGCCATCCACGAGGCGTTGCCGCTACGCCAGTGCACCCTCGCCCTGTCCGTGCGCACGACGACGCCGGCGTGCGCGCTGGCTGAGCTGGGGCGCTGCCCCGCACCCTGCGAACACAGAATCACCCCCCAGGAGTACGCGCTGAGAGCGGCGGGTCCGTTCGTCGCCGCCGTGGCCGGCGACCCGGGTCCGGTCGTCGAGTCGCTGCTCGCCCGCATCGCCACGCTCGCCGAGGCGACCCGCTACGAGGAGGCCGCCCAGATCCGCACCCGGATGGCGGCCCTGTTGCGGGCCACCATGCGGATGCAGCGCCTGACGGCGTTCACCACGATCGCCGAGCTGGCCGCCGCCCGGCCGGGCCCGATGGGCGGCTGGGAGATCGCGGTGGTCCGGCACGGCCGGCTGGTCGCGGCCGGGGCCGCCGCGCCCGGCACCCACCCGCGCCGGACGCTGGAGGCGATGATGGCGACCGCCGAGACGGTCATCGGCGGCGCCGGCCCGACCCCGTGCGCGAGTGCCGAGGAGTCCGAACGGGTGCTGGCCTGGCTGGAGCGGCCGGACGTGCGCCTGGTGGAGGCGAGTGACGGGTGGGCGTTCCCGGTCGGGGCGGCGGCCCGGTTCGGCGACCTGCTCGCCAAGGCGGAGGCGGCCCGGTCGGCGGCCGACCCGCTCGACGGGCGTTGACGAGCCGTTTCTCGGTCCTTCTGTCGGGTGACCGGATACCACCGGCCACGAAGGACTGTCTGACAGGCCATGATGAGCGGCCGATCGGACGAGGCCGCGACGGATAAGGTGGGAGACACCCGACACCCCGACACGTAGCCGGCGGGAGGTGCGTCGTGGACTTCGACTTCGGCCGAAGCCCTCAGCTGATGAGTCACCGTGTCCGGGCGATGTTCCCGTGGAGCGCCACGGCGCCCGCGGAACCCGTCGGGGCCCTCATCCGCACGCACCGCGCGATCCATTCCGGCGCCGAGGTGACGTCGATCCGCAAGGCGTACACGGTAGCGGAGAAGATGCACCGCGGGCAGATGCGCAAGAGCGGCGAGCCCTACATCACCCACCCGCTCGCGGTCGCCAAGATCCTCGCGGAGCTGGGCATGGACACCACGACGCTGGTGGCCGCCCTGCTGCACGACACGGTCGAGGACACCAGCTACACCATGCCGCAGCTGCGCAACGACTTCGGCCGCGAGGTGGCGCTGCTCGTCGACGGCGTGACGAAGTTCGACAAGGCCTTCTACGGCGCCTCGGCCGAGGCCGAGACGATCCGAAAGATGCTCATCACCGCCGGTCAGGACGTGCGGGTCCTGGTCGTGAAGCTCGCCGACCGGCTGCACAACATGCGCACGCTGGACGCGCGGTCCACGTCGTCGCGCGCCCGCATCGCCCGGGCCACCCAGGAGGTGCTCGTCCCCCTCTGCGACCGGCTGGGCATCCAGGCGCTCAAGCGCGAGCTGGAGGACACGGTCCTGTGGGCGCTGGAGCCCGAGACCCACGCGAAGTACGTGGCGTGGGTCTCGCACCGCCCACAGTGGATGGCGTATCTGCAGAGCTTCGTGGCCCAGGCGGAGACCACGATCAAGACGGCGAAGATCCCCGCCCGGGTGATGGCCCGCCCCCGGCACCTCTTCTCGATCTGGAAGGACACGTCGGCCGGAGGCTACGCCGAGCCGCACGACCTCCCGCGCATCGTGGTGCTGGTGGACGGCCCCGAGACGGAGTGCTACACCGCGCTCGGCGAGATCCACGGGCGATGGCGCCCGGTGCCCGGCCGGTTCAAGGACTTCATCGCCTCCCCCAAGAACAACCTCTACCGCTCCCTGCACACCACGGTGGTCGGCCCCAACCACCAGCAGGTCGAGGTGCTGCTGCGCACCGAGACGATGCACCGCAACGCGGAGTACGGCATCGCCGCGTCGTACCGGTTCCCGGTCCGCGACGCGGGCGGCGGCGGGGCGTCGGGCCGCGCTCAACGCAAGGCCCGCACCGACGCCACCCGCGCCGAGCACCTGGCCTGGCTCCACCGGGTGGTCGAGTGGCAGGCCGACGCGGTCAACCCCGCCCAGTTCCTCGACTCGCTGCGCTGCGACCTTACCGAGGCGCAGGTGCACGTCTTCGCCGGCCAGCAGCGACTCCTGCTGCCCGCCGGCGCCACCCCGGTCGACGTCGCGTACGCCCTGGGCGAGGCGGTCGGTTCCCGCTGCGTGGCGGCCAGCGTGAACGGCCAGCTCGCTCCCCTGTCCTCGCTGCTCGACGACGGCGACCGGGTCGAGATCCACACGGCCGCACCGGGGCAGACCCTGCCCGACGGCAGCCCGATCGGGCCGTCCCGCGAATGGCTGACCTTCGTCCGCACCCCGAACGCCCAACTGCAGATCACCCGCTACCTGGAGGAGCACGGGGGCGACGGCGAGGACGGCGGCCCGCTGCCGGTCGGCGTCCGGGTCCGGGTCGGCCGCGCCGCGGTCGCGCTGGCCCTGCACCACCGCGAGCGCGGCCTCGCCGACGACGCGCCGTTGATCAAGGTCGCCAACGGGCTGGGCCTGCCGGACGTGGAGTCGCTGTTCATCGCGGTCGCGGACAAGACCATCCCGGCCGACGACGTGGTCCTCCGCTTGATCAAGACCGTCGACGAGTACACCGTGACGCCCTAGTGCATTCCCCCACCCCGCCAGCGCCGCGACCCGCCGCCCCGTAGCCTGTCGGACATGACCACCTCCCCTCGCTGGCTTCGTGCCGCCTTCTACCGGGCCTTCTACTCCATGCCCGCCCGGCTGCGGGTGCGCCTGGTGCGCCTGTTCTCGGCGAAGTTCATCGTGGGCTCCGTGGTTATCGTCAAGGACTCGGAGGCTCCGGAGCCGGGCCGGCTCCTGCTGCTGCGCCAGCCGCCCGGCGTCGGGTGGTCGCTGCCGGCCGGCCTGATGGAGCGCGGCGAGCGGCCCATCGAGGCGGCCGCCCGGGAGCTGGCCGAGGAGACCGGCATCGTCATCGACCGCGACGATCTGCGCCCGGCCGTGCCCAACGCGCTCGTCCACACGGCCAACGGCCGGTGGATCGACATGGTCTTCGAGGGACGCGTCCCGGCGAGCAGCACGCCCGTCTCGGTCGACGGCGCCGAGGTGCTGGAGGCCGCCTGGCACCGGCTGGACCAGTTGCCCCCGCTCACCCGGGCCAGCGCGCGCCTGCTCGGCTACTACGGCATCGGCCCGCTCGCCGACTATGAGGAGATCCGCGTCCCGGCGACCGGCGACGCCGGGGACGACGGCGAGCTGCCGGAGCCGCGCCTGTGACGGCCGGCGTCTGCGCGGTCGTCCTCGCGGCGGGCGAGGGCACCCGGTTGCGCCCGCTCACCGCCGAGGTGCCCAAGGCGCTCTGCCCGGTCGGCAACGTGCCGCTGCTCGACCTCGCGCTGGCCCGCCTGGCGGCCGTCGGCCTCGCCGGGCCGGCCATGGTCGCGGTGAACGCCTGCTACCTGGGCGGTCAGGTCGTCGCGCACGTGGGCAACCGCGCGCACCTGTCGGTGGAGCCGGGGTCGCCGCTGGGCACCGGCGGCGGGGTGGCCAACCTCCGCGACTGGACGGCCGGCCGGGCCGTACTCGTGATCAACGCCGACGCGTACCTCGCGGCGCCGGACGGGAGCGCGGAGCTCGCGCCGCTGCTCGACGGCTGGTCCGGCGAGACGCTGCGGCTGCTGGGCATCCCGACGGGGCCCACGGACCCGTTCCGGTTCGGCGGGCACCGCTTCGCCGGGGCGAGCCTGCTGGCGCCGTCCGACGTGGCGGCGCTGCCGGACGGGCCGGGCGAGCTGGTCGGATCGGTGTGGCGGCCGGCCGAGGCCGCCGGCCGGCTGGAGCTGATCGAGTTCACGGGCACGTACCTGGACACCGGCACCCCCGCCGACTACCTGGCGGCGAACCTGCACGCCGCTGGCGGCGGCAGCCTCGTGGCGGTCGACGCGCAGGTGCGCGGCGAGCTGGACCGCGCCGTCGTCGGCGCCCGCGCCCGGGTGCTCGGCCGGGTCACCCGGGCGGTCGTCTGGCCGGGCGGGTACGTCGGCCCCGACGAGCACCTGGTCGACGCGATCCGCTACGGCTCCTCCGCCGACACGGTGCCGGCCGCCCGTTAGGGTCGAGGCAGGACCACCGTCGACCCGGAGGAGCTTCCTGTGATCACCGCCATCGTGCTCGTCGACTGTGCCACCGACTCGATCCCCGAGGTGGCGGAGGCGCTGGCCAACATCCCGGGCGTGAGCGAGGTCTACTCGGTCGCCGGCAACATCGACCTGATCGTGATCGTGCGGGTGCGCGACTTCGACGACATCGCCGACGTGGTGGCCGGCTCGATCTCCAAGACCCCCGGCGTGCTCAACACGGAGAGCCACATCGGCCTGCGGGCCTTCTCCCGCCACGACCTGGAGGAGGCCTTCGCGATCGGCTACGCCGACGCGGAGTGACTCACCAGCCGCTCCCCTCCTCGACGTGGATGACCTGCGGCAGGTCCGCGCTCAGGCGTAGGCGTTCCAGGAACGACACGACCTGCGCGGCCACGCTGCGGTGGTGCACATCATTGAGTACGTCGTGCCGACCGCCCGCCACCGTGACGAGGCGGGCCCGGGGCAGCCGGCGGGCGAGCCCGACCACCCGCTCGACCGGGCTGAGCAGGTCCGCCCGGCCGTGCAGCAGCAGGACGGGCACCTCCGTCGGACCGTCGGCCGCGTCCAGCGCCGCCCAGGCGTCGGCGGCCAGGTCGGCGTCGAGCACGTCGCCCCGGCGCAGCGTCAGGTCGTCGGCGAGCCGCGCCCGATGCACCCGGCAGCCCGTCCGGGCCTCGAGCTCGGCGGCCCAGGTCGACTCGACGAGCGGGCTGCCGCCCGTCGCGTCCGGGCGGGCCGGCACCCCGGCCGCGAC
>NZ_BAAALT010000056.1:0-35017 GCF_039528515.1 Luedemannella flava | reverse complement strand
GACACCACCCGGTGTCACGGCGGCGGTTTTGCGTGCCGGCTCAGGTAGCGTGCCGGTGTGCAGCCCGACGACGCGTACTGGCGGCGCCCCACCGAGGGGGGCGACCCGACGCGGCCCGCCGCCGGTCGCGACCAGCCGGCCTACCCCGGGCCGCCACCGTCCAACCCGCCGCCGACCGGCTGGCGCCCCGAACACGTCGTCCAGCCGCCGCCCCCGCGGTCGCTGCCGGCGCAGGACCACGACGCCATCGACGCGGCGGAGACGAAGGCGCGCGGCGTCACGTTCGGCGTCGCCCTGCTGGTCGGCGCCCTGCTGGTCGTGCTCGTGTGCGTGCTGTGCGCCCGCGCGCTGTTCTGAGCAGGGCCTACAGCCCGCTCCAGACCATCTTCGCGCCGGTGTCGCCGGTCTTGTAGACGTAGTAGCCGGTGGCCACCCCGACCACGACGACCGCGACCGCGAGCAGGAGCGCGAGGTACTTCGCCCCGCCGCTGGGGGCGGTCGGCGCGGCAGCGTCCGCGTCGGTCGCGGCGGGCGGCGCGGTGCGGCGCCGACGTTCCACGAGCATCAGGACAATCACGAGTACGCCCAGCGCGAGCGAGAGCCAGAGGGTGACCTCGGCGAAGTCGGCGTGCTCGTGGACCTTGGTCAGCTCGGTCATGCCGCCCTTGACCAGCCGGTCCTCGAAGGCCTCACCGGACTCCTTCGCGAAGAACGCCGCCACGGGTCCGATCACCGCCGTCGCGAGCACGGCCCAACCGATCCTCCGTTGCAGGGCCGGCACCAGGGCGTACCCGATCCCCAGCAGGATCTGCAGCGGGATGAAGACCACCGCGGCGTGGACGAGCAGGGGGTGCGCCGGGATACCGGAAATCTCGTCGAACATGACGCCTCCTCAGATGGCCGGTCGGGGACAGAGTATGGCGGGGACCGGTCATCCGCGCACACGTACATCCGACCGGTACCGTTCAGCGACGGCCGTGACCAGCGCGATGTTGTCACCGCGTTCGATCGCGTGCTCTCATGGATGGGATGTCCCCGCTGGAGACCCTTCTTCGCTCCCGCGGCCTGCGAGTTACGCGGCCGCGGGTTGCTGTGCTGGAGGTGTTGACCCGGGGCGGTCACCTGGAGGTCGACGAGATCGCCACCCAGGTGCGGACACGCCTCGACTCAGTGTCCACCCAGGCGGTCTATGACGTGCTCGGAGCGCTGTCGCGGGCCGGCCTGGCCCGGCGGATCGAGCCCGCGGGCAGCCCCGCCCGCTACGAGAGCCGGGTCGGCGACAACCACCACCACGTGGTGTGCCGGGGCTGCGGCGAGGTCGCCGACGTCGACTGCGCGGTGGGCGAGGCCCCGTGCCTCGACCCGTCCACGGCGCACGGCTTCGTGATCGACGAAGCGGAAGTTACGTACTGGGGCCTGTGCCCCGCCTGTCAGCTCAACGCTGTCGACTGACGGCTCAGGCGGCCGCCAGCGCCGGTCGGGTGCGGAAGGCGGCCACGAGCGGCAGGATCCCGAGCGCCAGCACGGCCGGCACGACGAACGCCGCGCGCAGGCCGACCGAGTCGCCGATGACGCCGATGAGCGCGCTGCCCACGACGAAGCCCGCGTAGTTGAACAGGTTCACCCGCGCGATGACCACGCCGGACCCGGTCGGGTCCAGCGCGCCGGCCGCCGAGAACGCGAGCGGCACGACGACGCAGAGCCCGAGGCCGACGAGCGCGAACCCGACGATGGCCAGCCACGGCACCGGCGCCACGGACGCCACGGCGAAGCCGACGGCCCCGATGACGGCGCCGGCGCCGACCGTGGCGCTCGGCCCGACGCGCCCGACGACCCGGTCCGCGAAGACCCGCCCGACCAACTGCCAGCCCAGGTAGGCCGCCCAGCCCAGCGGCGCCACACCGGCGGCCGCCTGCAGCCCGTCGTCGAGCAGCACGCCGCTCCACGTCGACACGGACGACTCGCCGATATACATGATCATGACGGCGATACCCACCATGGTCACCGCCGCCCAGCGGATGGCCGCCGCGGCGACGGGCGCGGTCGGGGCCGTCACCGGGTGTTCCTCGGCGGTGCCGGGCGCGGGTAGGCCCTCCAGCAGCGTGATCTCCGAGGCGGTGGCCGGCGCGGGCCGGTCGGCCAGCAGCGCCGGCCCGGCGGCCGTCGCGACGAGCACACCGAGCAGCGCGACGGACCCCATGGCGAGCCAGAGCGGCCAGCCGGCCCAGGCGGTGACCGAGGCGATCAGGGCGGCGGCGATGCCCGCGATGCTCCACCAGGCGTGGAACGAGGCGATGATGCTGCGCCCGTACCGCTCCTGGACGGCGACGCCCTGCATGTTCATGGTCGCGTCGACCGCGCCGACGGCGAGCCCGAACAGGGCCACGAACGGGAAGAACAGGTAGAGCGAGCTGGCGGCGCCGATGAGCGCGAGGCCGAGGCACACGCCGAGACCGGCGACCCGCAGCACGGCTCTGCTGCCCAACCGGGGCACGAGGACGCCGGCGAGGACGCTGCCGACGCCGGCGACCACCGGCACGGTGAGCAGGACGAGCGACAGCTCCAGCTCGTCGAAGCCGAAGCGGTCCTTGAGCGCGGGCACCTGGGTGACCACGCCGGCGAAGCCGAGCCCCTGCACCGCGTAGGCAGCCGCGACCGCCATCCGGGCCCGCCGGTTCTCAACGCTCAAGGGAGACCTCCGCCACATGAAGTGAATCTCACTCATGTTCGTCGCGGCACAGGCCCGACGCAAGAGATTCGGCGAGGAATCGGTCGGCGGAAAGCAGACTAGTCGGCCCAGACGGGCACGGCGCACGCGGTGCGACGGCTCTCCTCCGCCGCGAAGGCCATGAGGTGGCTCTCCAGCGACTCGCGGGGGCCGGAGCGGATATTCGACCGGTCGCCCGTCGCCACCGCCGTCACGAACGCGTCCATGACCCCGAAGTCGCCCCCGTCGTGCCCGCCGGCGGCGTCGCCACCGCTGCCCGGGATCTCGACGGCCACGGCGTCGCCCGTCACGAAGTCGGTGACGGTCAGCCGCTCGCCGTCGCCCTCCAGGAAGCCCCGGGTGCCCATGATCCGCGTGCGGCGGCGCCCCATGGGCGTGAACGCGCTCATCGTCAGCGTGGCGGTCACCCCGCCCTCGAACTCGACGGTCACGACCTGGTGGTCGGCCACGTCGTTGCCGCCCGCGTAGACGCACCGGCCGTAGGGGCCCTCGCGCAGCGCCGCCAGCACGCCCGCCTCACTGTGGTCGGTGGTCACCACCGTCAGCGGCCACCGCCCCGGAAACTCCTGAAGGCGCCGCAGATACAACCGCTTCGCCGAGTACGGACAGGCGGCCTCGACCGCGCAGTCCAGGCACCGGTCGGCGGCCCCCTCCGGGCGGTTGGCGGCGGTGAAGTGGTGCAGCCCGCCCACGCTCGACACCCGCACCGACGGCCGGCCGACGATGTGGCGCAGCCAGTCGAGGTCGTGGCTGCACTTGGTGAGCAGGCTCGGGCCCGAGGTCGCCTCGTCGCGCCAGTTGCCCCGCACGTACGAATGGGCGAAGTGCCACCAGCCCACCGGCTCCAGGTGCTCCACGCCGACCACGTCGCCGACCCGGCCGGCGGCGACGACGTCGCGCACCGCCGCCGTGTACGGCGTGTAGCGCAGCACGTGGCACACCGCCAGCACCACGCCGGCCCGCTCGACCGCGCGGACCACGTCGACGCACTCGGCCCGCGTCGGCGCGATCGGCTTCTCCAGCAGCACGTGGTAGCCCTGACCGGCGAGCTCGACGGCCGGGCCGACGTGCTCGCGATCGGGGGTGGTGATGACGACGGCGTCGGCGACGCGGGGCCCGGCGGCCAGCGCGCGCCAGTCGTCGAAACGCAGCTCCGGGGCGACCGCGTGCCGGTCGGCGAGCGTGTCCCGGCGCGCCGTGCGCGGGTCGGCCACGGCCACCACGCGCGCCCGGTCGGGGAACCGCTCCGCGTACGCCGCGAAGGTGTTGCCGCGCGAGCCCGTGCCGAGCACGGCGATCGTGACGGGGGCGGGCACCGGTCACGCCTCCCCGGTCGCGGGCGCGCCGAGGCGCTCGACGGACGCCCACGGCGCCCGCTCCGGAACGTCGGCGGCGGCCGGACAGGAGCGCCGGTAGTCGCACCAGCCGCACAGCGCGCCCGGGTTGGCCGGGAAGGCCTCGTCGGGGTCGGTGCCGGCGACGACCGCCTGCTCCCCCGCGACCGCGTCGGCCGCCGACTCCTCGGCCCGGCGCAGGTGGCGGGCCAGCGACTCGTCGGAGTGCTCGTGCGCGGCGACCGTGCCGGTGGGCAGGTGGTGCAGCTCGACGCGGCGGCACGACCGGCGGAAGACCCGCGACGCCGCCAACGCGTAGAGCGCCATCGCGCGCGAACCGCGGGCGTCGTCGGGGCCGGGCCGGGACCGACCCGTCTTGTAGTCGACGATGACCAGGTCGCCGTCGCGCTCGTCGATGCGGTCGACCCGACCGGACAGGGCGAGGGTCGCGGTCTTCGTGGCGACCGTGCGCTCGATGGCGAGCGGCTCAAAACCCGGGTCGAGATCCGCCACGTACGCCTCGAGCCAGCCGACCGCCGTGGTGAACGCCTCGTGCTCCTGGGCGTCGTCGCGGTAGCCCTCGCGCACCCACGTGGCGCGCAGCAGGGTGGGCAGCGACTGCGGGCGGCGCTTGGCGGGCGGCAGGTCGAACCAGGCGCGCAACGCCGTGTGCACGCTCGCGCCGAGCGAGTTGTGCGCCCACGGCGGCCCCTTGGGCGGCGCGGGCCGGTCGACGTAGGCGAAGCGGTATCGACGGGGGCAGTCCTCGTACGCCGAGAGCTTGCTCGGCGTGCAGACGAACAGCCGCGCCGGCGCGCTGAACAGCCCGGGCTGCTCGTCGCCGTTGGCCCGCGCGCCGTTTGTCCGTGCGCCACCCCTCATCGGCCACCGCCCTCCCGCGTCGGCACCGATACTGCCATCTACGTCCGACACATCCGACCCCGGCGGCGCGCCCGGGCGACCCGGGTCAGGCGGGCGGCGGATGCAGGTAGTTGGTGACGAACTCGGCGACCGCATCGGCCACCAGCTGGACGGCGATCGCCGCGAGCAGCAGGCCGGCGATGCGGGTGAGCACCTCGATGCCGCTGGGCCGCAGCAGCTTCACGATGAACCCGGAGAACCGCAGCGTCAACCAGACGAGCAGCAGGGCGAGCACGATGCCGAGCGAGATGGCGACGAAGCCGGGCACGCCGTGGGCCCGCTCGGCGAAGAGCATGGTCGCCACGATCATGCCGGGCCCCGCGAGCAGCGGGGTGCCCAGCGGCACGAGCGCGACGTTGCTCGTGGACTGCTTGGTCGGGTCGTCGGCCTTGCCGGTGAGCAGCTCCAACGCCACGAGCAGCAGCAGGATCCCGCCGGCGCCCTGCAGCGCGGGCACGCCGATGCCGAGGTAGGTCACGATCTGCCGGCCGCCGACCGCGAAGACGAAGATCACGCCGAGCGCCAGCGCGACCGCCTGCCACGCCGCCTTGTTCCGCTCGCGCTTCGGCATAGCGCCGGTCAGCGCGAGAAAGATCGGCACCATCCCCGGTGGATCCGAGATCACCAGCAGCGTGACCAGAACCTCCCCGAACAGCTTGACGTCCACACCCCACCCCTCCGCCGACCCCCACATGATCTCGCGCGCCACCCCACCCCGCCGCCCACACCGGCAAAAGTCGACTTCTGCCGGTTATCCGCGCCCTCGAAGCCGCCAAAAGTCGACCTTTGCAGAATTGATCTTGCGTGGCACGCGCGGTGGCGTCAGCGGACGGTCGGTGCCGCCAGGATGGCGTCCAGGGAGGCGGGGGACGTGAGGTTGGCGCCGATGGGGATGGGCTTGTTGGCGCCGTGGAAGTCGCTCGAGCCCGTGACCACCAGGTCCAGGTCAGTCGCCAGGGCGCGGAGCTCGGCGCGCTGGGTGGGGGTGTGGTCGGCGTGGTCGACCTCCAGGCCGGCCAGGCCGGCGGCCGCCATCCGGGCGATCAGCTCGTCGGGCACCACCCGGCCGCGCACCGTGGCGCGCGGGTGGGCGAACACCGGCACACCACCGGCCGCGCGCACCAGGTCGAGCGCCCGGAACACGTCCACATCGTCCTTGGGCAGCCGCCACCGCTCGCCGAGCAGGTGGGGCGCGAACGCCTCGCCGACCGTGGTCGCCATGCCGCGGCGGATGAGCGCCTGGGCCAGGTGCGGCCGGCCGATCGTGCCGCCGGCCGCGTACCCACGGACCTCGTCCATGGTCACGTCGACGCCGTCGGCGCGCATGAGCTCGACCATGCGCTCGGCGCGGTGGACCCGCGCGTCGCGTACCCGGGCCAGCTCGGCGGTCAGTGCCGGGTCGGCCGGATCCACCAGGTACGCCAGCAGGTGCAGCCCGATCGCGGGCTCCGTCCCGTACCACCGGCAGGAGATCTCGATGCCGCCGACCAGGCGGATGCCCACGGCCTCGGCCGCCGCGGACGCCTCGTCCCACCCCGCGGTCGTGTCGTGGTCGGTGAGGGCGACCACGTCGAGGTCGGCGGCGGCAGCCGCCGCCATGACCTCGGCCGGGGTCAGCGTCCCATCACTGCGGTTGGAGTGCGTGTGCAGGTCGATGCGCATCAGGTTCCGTCGGCCTGGGCGGCGCGGCGCGCCTCGGAGGCCTCCGGCTCGTACATCTCCTCGACGACCTGGAGGTAGAGGTCGGTCGGGTTGGGCAGGTTCTCGACGTTGCGCAGCGCCTGGTCCTGACCGGCCGACTCGATCTCGAACGTGCCGTAGCCGAGGACCCGGCCGAGCGCTGACTGCGTGTACTTCATGTCGGTGACGCGGCTGAGCGGCATCATGGCCACCGAGCGGTTGAAGACGCCCTGGATCAGCATGATCCGCTTGTTGGTCAGCACGAACCGGCACACGTACCACTCGAGGACGTCCCAGAGCAGGTAGCCGATCAGCAGGAGCCAGACGACCACCGCGATCGCCATGCCGTAGGGGACCTCCTGCTTGGCGAGCAGGCCGGCCACCCAGCCGAGGGCGAACGTGACGAGCACGCCCAACGCGAGCCGCTTGACGATGTGGATCCAGTGCCGGCGCCACTCGCCGCGGAAGCGCTCGGTGGGGAACAGGTAGCGGTTGACGAGGTCGCTGGCGCCGCCCGGCCGACGCGGCTCGTTGGCGTCGTCGTCGCTGGGGCCGCCCGCCGTGCCGTAGACGTCGCCGCCGTAGTCGGCGAACTCGTCGTCGTCGAACGAGGGTCGGGGGGGAGGGTTGGTGAGGGCGTCGTAGTCGGCGGTGGAATCGCCGGCTCCGCCAGGCGGCATCGGCTGGCCGGAGCCGGGACGGTCACGCGGAAGTTGCTCAGTGGGATGTTCGCTATCCGCCTGGCGGCGCTCATTGCGACCGCCGCCAGCGCCATCAAACTCGTCGGTCATCGGGCCCGATCAGGTGACCAGGCTCGTGAAGAAGTCACCAAATCCGGTGGCGATATCCATGATGCCGCCACCAATGGACTTGAAGACATCCGCTGCCGACTGTGGACGGTATGCGACAAAGAAAATCAGGAACGCAATAGCGCCCCACGTGAGAATCTTCTTGACCATGACGAGGTCCACCCTCCTCCGCGGCCCTTATTAGCTAGGCCGCAGTGATTCATACGGTAGCAGGTGACCCATCGGTAGGGAGCGCTTCGGCGTCGACCTGACGACGTGTCACGCGGACGGCCGAAGCTGCGGCGAAGGCGCCCCGTAGACCAGCTCGCTGGGCAGACAATCGGCCAGGTCCTGCAGAAACACCTGCTCCGCAAGGAGGTACCCGGCCGCCGCCGGCCACGCGATCACATAGAGCCAGAGCCCGCGCGCCTCACCCACGTACGCGCACCGGCCATCGCCGGCCGTCACCGACCACAGTGGAGTCGGATGTCCGGCAGCGCGGACCTTCGCGTGCGCGACCGCGCCGCCGACGGCCGCCTTCAGGCAGTCGCCCGGGTCCGGCCCGGGCAGGCCGGCAAGGCACGCGCCGAGCCCGGTGCCGGGGCGTTCGGCCACCAGCACGAGATCCGCGGGACCGTTGCCCAGGGGCGCCGGGCCCGAGCACGCGACGACCGTGCCCTGCGGCGGGGACCGGTCGTCGCCCACCCACCCCACGCCCGACACGGTCCAGCCGGGCAGCAGCGGCCACGGGCACCAGATCGGGAGCGCCTCGTCCGCCGCGCGGACCCGGTCCCGGACGGCGCCCAGTATTTCGGGCGAGATTCGTTCGGAGACATAAAACGGATCGACCTCTCCGCAGCGGTCACAGCGCCACTGGGAACTCGTCAAATCCGGCGGTCTCACCCCGCCGAAACAGCGCGGGCACTGCACCGTAAGGCCCACATGATTACGGTGCGTGATTCACCAATGATCGTCAAGCCCTATCGGGAGATGGCCCCGCGTATTGCCGTATCCAGGCGTGCATGGCGATACCGCTGGCAACTCCCGCGTTGATTGAGCGCGTCGAGCCGTACTGGGAAATGGAACACACGAGCGCCGCGGCCTCCCGCGCCGGCCCGGACAGCCCCGGACCCTCCTGACCGAACAGCAGCACGCAGCGCCGCGGCAGGTGGACCGTCTCGATCGGCACCGAGCCGGGCAGGTTGTCGATGCCGACGAGCACCAGGTCGGCGCGGCGCGCCCAGGCCAGCAGCGCCTCGACGGTCTCGTGGTGGCGCACGTGCTGGTAACGGTCGGTGACCATGGCGCCCCGCCGGTTCCACCGCCGCCGGCCCACGATGTGCACCTCGCGGGCCAGGAAGGCGTTGGCGGTGCGCACCACGGTGCCGATGTTGAGGTCGTGCTGCCAGTTCTCGATCGCCACGTGGAAGTCGTGCCGCCGGGCGTCGAGGTCGGCCACGATCGCGTCGTGCCGCCAGTAGCGGTAGCGGTCCACGACGTTGCGCCGGTCGCCGTCCGCGAGCAGCTGCGGGTCGTAGCGCTCATCGGCCGGCCACTCACCGGCCCACGGTCCGACCCCGACCCGCTCGCCGTCGTGCTCACTGTCCACCCCCGCGAGAGTACGGGCGTGAGCGCGCGGGTCAGACCGCGAGTGCGTCGGCGAGGTCGTCGAGGAAGCGGCCCTCGGCGACCGTGACCCGTGCGCCGCCGACGCCGAACACGCCGCCGGTGTGCGCGGCGCCGCAGACCGCGGCCGCGACCTCGGCGAGCCACGCCCGGTAGCCGGCGGCGTCGACCAGCCGCGCCCTGTGCTTGAGCACCGCGTTGGCGTGCCGGCAGGCGGCCATGGTCTGCGCGATGCCGGCCACGGGGTCGTCGAAGACCTCGGCGGTGGGCTCCCCCCGGTCGTCCGCCGCGTAGATCGCCGCGACCACCTCGCGGACGAGCCGGCTGGGCGAGGACCGGCCGGCGGCGATCGCCTCGAGCCCGGCCAGTCCCTCGGAGACGGTGCGGCGTGTGGTGTCGGGCTCGGCCGACGTCGCGGCGATCACGACCCGGCGGGGCAGGGTGACCAGCAGCTCCCACTCGTCGCGGTCGAAGGCCAACGCGGCGGACGACGGGGCGGCGGACGGCTGGGCGGCGGAAGACTCCTGCGACATAGCGACCTCCCACCGCCAGCATAAGCCCGGTGACCTGCTCATATTCCCCGCAAACGGGTCAGCCGGGGGGCAGGCAGCTCCAGCCGTCGTACGTGCCGCCGTGGCGGTCGGCCGCGGTCTTCACCGACCAGGTCACCTCGTGCACGGCCGGCGGGCGCACCGGGTCGGTGCGCACGGCGGTCAGGGCGTACAGGCCCTCGTCGTCGCGCTCGACGGTGACCGCGAAGCCGATCGTGCGCAGCTCGCCGGCGGCTCCCTCGGCCGGATCGGTGCCGTCGAAGTACGCCGCGTGGGCGAGCGGGCGGGGGGCGCCGAGCTCGTCGCCCTGGGCGTCGAGGACGGCGATGAGGGCGAGGTCGTTGACGATGTGCGCCTGGCGTTCGTCCGGCGCGAGGCTGTCCCGCACGTACGCCCACTGGGGGTCGTACTGCGTGGCGGTGGTGACCGCCAGGCGTGGGCCGGTCGGCAGCGGCAGCGCGGCGGCCGGTTCAGCGGGCAGGTGCGCCGTGGCCAGGCGGACGCCCGACCCGGTCACCCGGCCGACGACGTGACCGCCGAGGGCGTGCACGGCGTCGTCGAGGACGCCGTCGAGGCGCTCGAGGTCCGCCAGCGTGGCGGCGTCCGGCATGCCGTCGGGGCCGGCCGCGTAGCGGGCCTCGACGTCGAGCCGGATGGGCAGCTCGAGGACGGGCGCGGCCGCCACCGCACCGAGATCGACGATGTAGACCTTGGAATCGTCGCCGAGGTCGGCCGGGTAGGCCGCCCATTCCTGCGTCCATCGAGCGGACCGACGGCCGAGGAGACGTCCGATGAGGCCCATGGGTTCCTCCGCGGGGTGTGCCGGGGTGTGCACAACCCCGGGAGTGTCGCAGACGGTGCGGCGGTGCCGAAACCCCGCAACAGGTCACTCAGGGTGGTCGATCGGACGATAGGGGGTCATCACTCACGGTTATCGTGACGCTCCGTGTGGCGGAACCGCCCATAGACGCAGTAAACGGCGGGGCCCTCCCCGGCACCCGCCGCCTACGCTTATGGAAATGAGTTTGACGGCCCTGGTCACGGTCTGTGAAGAGGCCCAGGCGAGACCTAGGTCACAGTTATTCAAACGTGACCAAAATCTGGGTTTGCCACCCGCAAATTGCACGCAGCGTGACGGTTACTCGACCGTCGCGCTCCACGATCAGTGAACGGACGCACGCGTTCCGATCGCCGGTCGTCGACGCGCGGCGGCCCCTGACCGGTCGAATGCGGTGCGGACGCGTGGTCTCGGCAACCCAATAAGGGGACAAACCGCCCCGGCTTGTCGTCAAGATCGCTCTTTCGTGCACCAGAGCGCGGCCCAGCTGCACTCCTGTACACAAAACGGAGATCTAGGCACCAGCGGGCGGCGCGCCCTTGGCGCTTTCTTGATCGGTCGGCCCGCGGACGGTGAGAGTAGTAAACGTTTGGGCAATTACGCGTGTCATTGCGCGGCGAGTTCCGCACGTAACTGGCCAAACGTCGGCGGATCCCGCGCTACGGGCCGACGTGCCGGGTCAGTCGGCGCGTGTCAGGGCCTCTTGAGGCCGATGCCGGTGATCGCGGAAGCGTTGGAGAGGGTCGGGGGACGGGTGGTGTCGGTCGCCGCGCGCTCCGCTTGGGGCAGGGCGCAGGCGGCCGTGCCGCCGGGCATCCGGTCACGGTTGCGGGCGACCAGGCGGTAGACCGGGCCGGCGGCGGCGAGCACGGGCCGGACGGCCAGCAGTCGGCCGAGGACGCGCCAGGCCGGGGTCGAGGAGCGCAGCAGGGCGGCGATGGCGGCCGGGCCGCTCACGTGCGTCGGGCGGCCCGTCGCGTCGGCGGTGATCCACTGGACGGCCGTGTCGCACTCCGCCCCGGTGACGCCGAGGGCGGCGATGTCCACGCGCTGCCACGCGGCGACGGTGGCCGGGGTCGGGACGCGGCGCGTGAGGAACCGCGCGCAACTGCTGCAGAAGGCGCAGTCGCCGTCGTAGAGGAACACAGCCTGGGCGGGGGTACTCACGTTATTAGTCTTGCCCACGCACGGCGCCGCGCCAGAGTGACCCGCCGCACATCCCGGGCCGGCACGCCCGACGGCGGGAATGCCGGGTGACGCGCCACGGTTTACATGCACGTGAGCCGATGAAACCGGCTCCCACAGTCAACGAGCGGAGATTCACGCCATGGCGACCATCGAGCTGACCGACGCCAACTTCAGTGAGGTGACCAGCGGCGAGGGCATCGTCCTCGTCGACTTCTGGGCCGACTGGTGCATCCCGTGTAAGCGGTTCGCCCCGACGTACGAGCGGGTGTCGGAGCTTCACCCCGACGTCGTCTTCGGCAAGCTCGACACCGAGGCCAACCCCGCGACGCAGGCGGAGTTCCAGATCCGCACGATCCCCACGATCATGATCATCCGGGACGGCGTGCTCGTGCACCAGGAGGCCGGCGTGATGCCGCAGTCGAAGCTCGAGGCGTACATCAAGCAGGTGCGCGAGTTGGACATGGACGAGGTCCGCGCGAAGCTCGCGGCCTGACGTAGCCCGTTACGGAGCGCCCCCGGCGATGCGCCGGGGGCGCTCCGTCGCTTCGGTTGCCCCGGACGACGAACGTATGTTCGAATGAAGCGTGCGGTGGTCACATCTCGAAGCTGCCGGGTCGGGGGCGCCCGAGCTGCCGTTGAGCCTGCCCGGGGCGGTGGTGCGCACGTTCGACACCCCGGAGTTCGCGGGCATCACGTGCTACGAGATCCACGCTAAGTCGATCATCAACCGGGTGCCGGGAGCCTCGCGGGCGCCCTTCGAGTGGACCGTCAACCCCTACCGGGGCTGCTCGCACGCCTGCGTCTACTGCTTCGCCCGCAACACGCACACCTACCTCGAGTTCGACGCGGGTCACGACTTCGACAGCCGGATCGTCGTCAAGGTCAACGCCGGCGAGCTGCTGCGCCGCGAGCTCGCCGCGCCGCGCTGGTCGGGCGCGCCCATCGCGATGGGCACCAACGTCGACTGCTACCAGCGCGCCGAAGGGCGCTACCGGCTGATGCGCGAGATCCTCGCCGCGCTGCGCGACGCCGCCAACCCGTTCTCCATCCTCACCAAGGGCACGCTCATCACCCGCGACCTCGACCTGCTGCGGCAGGCGGCCGAGGTGACCACCGTCGGGTTGAGCGTCTCGGTCGGCTTCGTCGACGAGGCGCTGTGGCGCGCCGTCGAGCCCGGCACGCCGAGCCCGCGCCGGCGGTTGGACGCCGTGCGCCGGCTGGCCGACGCCGGGTTCGCGGTCGGCGTGCTCATGGCGCCGCTCCTGCCGGGGCTCACCGACACGGCCGAGTCGATCGACGAGACCGTGTCGGCCGTCGCGGCCGCCGGCGCGGCCGGCGTCACGCCGATCGTGCTGCACCTGCGGCCCGGCGCCCGGGAGTGGTATGCGGCCTGGATCGCCCGGCACCGCCCCGACCTGCTCCCCCGCTACCGCGAGCTCTACGGCACGGGTTCCTACGCGCCAGCGGCGTACCAGCAAGGGGTGGGCGCGCGGGTCCGGATGGCCGCGCGGCGCCACGGCCTGGTGCGCGCGGACGCCGCCGATCGGCGCGTCGAGCCGTCCCGAACAACCGTCCACATCGAACAGAAGGCCGATTCCGCCACCCAACCCACTCTGCTGTGAGACCGAAAGGCTCAGGAGGACCAACCGGCCATACCCTGCCGGGCGGATAATCCACGAGGGTAGATTCCTCCCTCGTGCGCTTGGCAACCGCAGTCGGACTGCTCGTCGGGGCGGCCACGGCATGGCTCGCCGGGCTGATCGCCCACCTCACCGTTCCCACGTCGGCCACCCCCGCGCGGGTCATCTGCGTGTTCGGGGGCATGCTCGCCGCGGCCGGACTCGCCGTGAACGCGGCGCCCGCCCGCGGCGCGACCCGGTTCACCGTGCGGGGCGGCGCCTTCCGGGTCGGCCCCCGGCGGCGCAGCCGCCTGTTCAGCGTGGGCGTGGTGCTGCTCTCCCTGCTGTCGGCCGGCGTGCTCGCCGAACCGGCCGCGGCGGGCGGCCCGGCCGTCGCCCTCGGTCCGCTCGGCTGGGCGCTGCTCGCCGGCGCGGCCGCGACCGGGATGATCCACCTCACGGCGCTGTCGACCAACCGGCCGTCGCTCGTCCTCACGCGCGACGGCGTCCAGGTCGCCACGACCGTGCGCCGCCGGACCGTGCCGTGGGCGGCCATGCGACCCGGCACGCCGCGCCTCGAGGCGCACGGCGACTGGCTGCTCGGCCTCACCGTCGACCAGCCCGCGCCCGGCCGGGTCTGGCTGCCGGTGCGCCACCTCGATGTGGACCCCGAGTTCCTCGTCGCGGCGCTGCGCTACCACGTGGACGACCCGCACAGCCGGGACGCGATCGGCACCGAGGCCGGCCACCGGGCCCTGCTCGCGGACGTCCTCGGCCCGCCGGCGGCCGGGCTAGAGTCGATTGGTGCGCAGCCCCAGCGAGATCCTCGCGACCTCGACCACGATCGCGGTGGTCGGCGCGTCGCGCCACGCCGAGAAGTCGGCCCACTCGGTCCCGTTGCAGATGGCGCTGCACGGCTGGCGGATCGTCCCGGTGAACCCGTCGGCCGACGAGATCTGGGGTGAACACTGCTACCCCGCCCTCGCCGACGTGCCCTTCCCCGTTGACCTGGTGAACGTGTTCCGCCCGAGCGGGGCGGCGACCGCGGTGGTGCGGGACGCGATCGCGGTCGGCGCCCCGGCGGTGTGGCTGCAGCTCGGCATCGTCTCGCCCGAGGGGCGGCGGCTCGCGGAGGCGGCTGGCGTCGACTACGTCGAGGACCAGTGCACGGCCGTGGTCCGCGCCGTGAACCGGCTGACCGCGCCCGGCTTCCGCGCCTGAGGTACACCGCGCCGTTTGTGCTGTTGCGCGGCCCGTGCGGCGTTACGATCGCTGTGCTCCACCAGTGCGTCAGACCCGGGCCGGGGACGGAGGAGGCGCACGTGACGACGCAGCCAGAGGCCACACCGCCGGACGGGCACTACCCGCCCGCCTACCCGCCGGCGTACTCGTCGACCTACATCCCGCCGTCGCCGGTGAGCTCGGTGCGCAGCACCAACCGGTTGGCGATCCTGGCGCTGATCATGGCGTTCGTGTTCCCGCCGGCCGGGATCGTCCTCGGCCACGTCGCCAAGCGGCAGATCAGGGCCACCGGCGACGAGGGCGACGGGCTCGCCACGGCCGGCCTCATCGCCGGGTACGCCATCACCGGCGTGGTCCTGGCCAGCTGCTGCGGCCTGATCGTGTTCGAGCTGATGGACATCAACGGGACGTTCGGCGACCCCGCTCAGCGGTAACGGACCTCGCGCACGCTGTTACCCCCGTCGATCACGAGCATCTGCCCGGTGATGTAGGACGCCGAGGGCGTGCAGAGGAACGCGATGGCCGAGGCCACCTCGTCCGGCGTGCCCGGGCGGCCCATCGGGGCCTCCAGGCCGTACTTCAGCTCGGCGAGCGTGGACGACCCGGTGTGGATGAGGCCCGGCGCCACGGCGTTGACCGTGACCCCGTCCGCGATCAGCTCCATGGCCAGCGCCCGGGTGAGCCCGACGACGCCCGCCTTGGCGGCCGCGTAGCCCGCTTCGGTGGGCAGCGCGTTCACCGGACCGGCCGTGGCGGCCAGGTTGACGATGCGCCCCCAGCCCCGCTCCGCCATGCCCGGTGCGAACGCCCGGCTCACCAGGAACGCCGTGGACAGGTTGCGGTCGAGCTCGTGGCGCCACTCGTCGTAGGTCAGCTGCGCGACGGGCCGCATCACCTCGGGGCTCGCCTTGCTGGCCAGGCCCGCGTTGTTGACCACGACCTGCACGTCGCCCAGCTGCTCGACGATCGCGTCGGCCAGCGCG
The DNA here is from genome assembly GCF_039528515.1 of Luedemannella flava. Classification (NCBI taxonomy): domain Bacteria; kingdom Bacillati; phylum Actinomycetota; class Actinomycetes; order Micromonosporales; family Micromonosporaceae; genus Luedemannella; species Luedemannella flava. The sequence continues at coordinate 19,519 of NZ_BAAALT010000056.1, read as the reverse complement.
CCGACCTCGGCCTCGACCGTCAGGTCGGCGACGAAGCCGGTCACGCCCAGCTCGGCCGCGCGCTCGTGGATGCGTTTCGTGGTGGACACGATCGCCACCCGCGCGCCCAGCGCCTGCAGTCGGGCCGCCGTGGCGAACCCGATCCCGTCCTGACTGCCGGCCCCCGTGACGAGCGCGACCCGGCCGTCGAGCCGGTCGGATTCAAAACCCATGCCCGCGATCCTGCCGGGCTTCGGTCCGCCCGGCAAACACCCAGCTGAGTCGGATCAACGGAATCCACGGCGGGCGGCGAGCCTGTACCCTGATGGCTCCTCAAACCCGCCCCGGACGGCGCGGGAACCCACCCCCGGAAAGAACTGACATGACATATCCCGGCCAGCCCGAGCCGCCCGGTCAGCCGGCGTGGACGGACCCGACCGCCCCCGCCTACCCGGCCGACCCGGCCGCCGCCCTGCCGCCGACCACCCCCAACCCGGCGTACGCGCCACCGCCGCCGCCGGCCTACGGCCCGCCGCAGCCGCCGTACCAGGTGGTCCCCGGCTACCAGCCGTCGCCGTACGGCGTGCCCGTGGCCGCCGCGCCCACGAACGGGCTGGCGATCGCCTCGCTGATCACGGCGATCCTCGGCTTCGGCTTCATCGCCGCCATCATGGGCCACATCGCCAAGCGCCAGATCGCTGAGCGCGGCGAGCAGGGCGACGGCTTCGCGCTGGCCGGCATCATCGTGGGCTGGGTCACCACCGCCATCTGGGTGCTCTGCTGCGGCGGTTACGCCCTGATGGTCGCGGGCATGTTCGGCACCTCCTTCGCCACCAGTACGTACTGAGGCACCGCATGAACGAACAACCCCCGGCATCCTGGGGCGATCCCGCCGCGCCGCCGGCGCCCGCCCCGCTGGCGCCGCCGGCCCCGCTGCCGCAGCCCACGGTGCTGGACCCGGTGGCGCCGGTCTTCACCCCGGCCCAGGCCCCGCCGGAGCCCGTGTCGACGGGCTACGCCCCGCTGGACCAGCCGTCGGTCGCCCCGCCGGCCGCGTTCCCCCAACCGGGCTACGCGGCCCAACCGGGCTACGCGGCCCAACCGGGCTATCCGGCCCAACCGGGCTATCCCCCGGCGGCCCCGGGCTACCCCGCGCAGCCCGGCTTCCCGGCGCCCGCCGGTTACCCGGCGCAGCCGCCGACCAGCGGCCCGGCCGGTTACGGCACGGTTCCCGGCTACGGCGGCGCCCCCGCCCCGGCCTATCCCGGCCACGCCTACCCGGGCTACCCGGCAGCCGTGGCGAAGCCCAACAACGGGCTCGCCATCGCGTCCCTGATCGTGTCGCTCGTCTCCATCCTCGGCCTGTGTCTCTACGGCCTCGGCGGCCCGCTGGGCATCGTCGGCGCGATCCTCGGCCACGTCGCCCGGCGCCAGATCCTGGAACGCGACCAGGGCGGCGAGGGCATGGCCAAGGCCGGCATCCTCATCGGCTGGATCGCCGTCGGCCTCGGCGTGATCGTGATCACCGCCGTGGTCCTGCTGTTCGTCTACGCGTTCAACAACGCGCCGACGTACTCCGATCCGGACAGCTTCTAGCCGCGCGCGGGCGGCGGCGGGGACGCCGTCGCCCGCCGCAGTCCGGCCGCCCGGCCCTTGGCCGCGATGACCTGGGCGAGCTTCCGGGACGCCTCGTCGATCATCTCGTCGCCGAGCATGACCGCGCCGAGCGCGCCCCCGGCCTCGGACGTCGCGTGCTCGTACGCGTCGAGGATCAGCTCGGCCCGGTCGAAGGCCTCCGCCGACGGGGAGTAGACCTCGTTGGCCGCCTCGATCTGGCCCGGGTGCAGCACCCACTTGCCGTCGAAGCCCAACGCGGCGCTGCGCCGCGCGGACGCGGTGAACCCCGCCACGTCGTGGATCTGCAGGTACGGCCCGTCGATCGCCTGCAGGTCGTGGCTGCGGGCCGCGACCAGCAGCCGCATGAGCACGTAGTGGAACGGGTCGCCCGGGTAGTCGGGGCTCAGCTCCCCCACCGCGAGCGACGGCATGTTCAGCGACGCCATGAAGTCGGCCGGCCCGAACACGAGCGCGTCGGCGCGCTCCGACGCGGCCGCGATCGCGTCGACCTCCACGAGCCCACCGGCGGTCTCGATCTGCAGCTCCAGCCCGATGCCGCCGATCGGCAGGCCGAGCGTCTTCTCGATCTGGGTGAGCAGCGTGTCGACCCAGATCACCTGGCCCGCGTCGCGGACCTTGGGCAGCACCAGGCAGTCGACGTGGTCGCCGGCGCCCTCGACGATCTCGATCACGTCCCGGTAGGTCCACGGCGTGCTCAGGTCGTTGACCCGCACCGCGCGGGTCTTGCCGTCCCAGCCGCCCTCGCGCAACGCCGCGACCACGTTGGCCCGGGCACCCTCCTTCGCCAGCGGCGCCACCGCGTCCTCGAGATCGAGGAACACGTGGTCCGCGGGCAGGGTGCGGGCCTTGTCCAGCATCCGCGGGTTGGAGCCGGGGACGGCGAGGCAGGATCTACGAGCGCGCATGCGGGCAGGGTAATCTCCCGCCCATGGTCAACGATGACGACCCGCGTCTCGCGGTGGTGACGGGGGCGAGCTCGGGCATCGGCCAGGCGGCCGCCGTCGAGTTCGCGCGACGTGGCTGGTCGGTCGCCCTGGTCGGGCGCAACCAGGCCCGCCTCGCCGAGGCCACCTCGGGGGTACGCGCTGCCGCGAGCGGCGGCGCCGTCACGGCGTACCCCTGTGATTTCGCTGTGCTGGACGAGGTGCGGGGGCTGGCCGAACGGTTGCGCGCGGACCATCCGCGCGTCGATGTGCTGGCCAACAACGCGGGCGGCATGATCGCGCGGCGCTACACCACGGTGGACGGCTTCGAGCTGACCATCCAGACCAACCACCTGGCGCCGTTCCTGCTGTCGCACCTGCTGCGCGACCGGCTCACCGGCGGGCGGATCGTGAACACGGCCTCGGTGATCCACGCGCGGGGCCGCCTGGACCCGGCCGACCTGAACGGCACGCGGGCCCGGTACACGCGGTTCTCCGCCTACGGCGCGGCCAAGCAGGCGAACGTGCTGTTCGCGCTGGAGGCGGCCGGGCGGTGGCCGGAGATCCTGTCCACGTCGTACCACCCGGGGGTGGTGCGGTCGCGGTTCGGCGGGGAGAGCCCGGTCGTGCAGTTCTTCTACCGGTGGGCTCCCGGGCTGCGCAGTCCGGAGCAGGGTGCGGACACGCTGCTGTGGCTGGCCACCGAGCCGGCGGCGGCGATCACCTCGGGCGGCTACTACGTGGACCGGAAGCTGACTCAGCCGGGGCCGCGCGCCGCCGACCCGGCGGCGGCGTCGGCGCTCTGGGCGGCGAGCGAGTCCGCGCTCGGCCTCTGATCGGGCGTGATCCGAGCGGGCGCGGTCCGGGCGGGGGTCACGGACAGCGCCGGGTCGCCGTCCGGGGCGACGGGCAGCGTCGCGGTCGCGCGGGCGGCGCGTCGGTCGGCCACGATCACCAGCACCACGCCGGCGACGAGCAGCGCCAGGCCCGGCAGGCTGGCCAGCCGGGGCCGCTGGTCCAGCCACAGCCAGCCGAGCAGGGCGGCGCCCGGCACCTCCAGCAGCACCACGAGTGAGGTCGTGGTGGCGGCGATGTGCCGCAGGGAGTAGCTGAGCAGCGAGTGGCCGAGCAGCTGAGGGCCGAGGGTGATCGCGGCCAGCGCGATCCACGCCGTCGTGGGGTAGCCGCCCAGCGGGACCCCGCCGACCAGGCAGACGCCCAGCAGGATCAGGCCGCACACGGTGTAGCAGACGGTCGTGTACGCGGTGGTGGTCGTGGTGACGCGGGCGCGTTCGCCCAGCGCCGTGTAGCAGGCGGCGAGCAGGCCGCCGGCGAGTGCCAGCAGGTCGCCGAGCACCGCGGTGCCCTCGGCGTGCAGGTCCACCCCGGTCGCGGCCGCCGCGCCGCACACGGCCAGGCCGATACCGACCCAGGTCACCACCGGCAGCCGCATGCCCTGCGCGGCAGCGATGAGGCCCTGCCACACCGGCTGGGTCGCGACCAGCGCGGTGGCGGTGGCGACGCTGGTCAGCTTCGCGCTGGGCACCCAGGTGGCGAAGTGCCCCGCGAGCGCCACCCCGGCGAGCACGCAGAACAGGCCCTCCCGGCGGTTCGCCCCCCAGGCCAGCGCGGCCAGCTCGCCCCGGCGGGCCACCGCCCACGGCGCCTGCAGGCCGATCGCCATCGCGTTGCGCCAGAACGCCACGGCCAGGGCTGGGGCCGCGGCGTACGCGATGAGCGGGCCGGAGGCGGAGACGGAGATGACGGCAATGCCGAGCGCCGCGTAGGAGGCGGCGTGGAACTGCTGGTGGTGGCGCACGGGCACGATCATGCCAGGCCCGTGGTGCAAATTGCGAAGCGCGGGTTTACCAACGGTGATTGCGTCGGTACGCTCGCGTAGTCGATGGCAGGCGGGGGTCTGACTCGGAGTCACATAATCATGACGTTTCGTTATCGCGCCGTGATCTTCGACTTCTTCGGCACGCTGACCCGTGCCTACCAGCGCGGTCCGCTCCACGCGGAGGTGGCCCGCACGCTGGGCTGCGAACCGAGCGCGTTCGCGCAGCTGCTCAACCGCACGTGGGCGCTGCGCGCCCGGGGCGGCTTCGCCGACATCGAGGGCATGCTCGCGAGGCTGGCCCGCATGCAGGGCGTCCACCCCGACGCCGGGCAGGTGCGGACGGCCGCGCGGCTGCGGCGGCGGGCCATCCGGGACGACATCCGGCTGCGCGCCGAGGCCGTCCCGACCCTGCGCGCGCTGCGCGCGCGGGGCCTGCGCACGGGCCTGGTCAGCGACTGCAGCGACGAGCTGCCCGACATCTTCGCGACCCTCCCGGTCGCCCCGCTGTTCGACGCGACCGTCTACTCGGCGCGGGTCGGCGTCGCGAAACCCCACCCCGCGCTCTACGCCACGGTGTGCGCGCGGCTGCGCGTCGACCCCGCCGACTGCCTCTACATCGGCGACGGCGGCGGCTGCGAACTGTCGGGCGCCACGCACGCCGGCATGACCGCCGTCCAGTTGGCGGCGCCCGACCTCGTCGAGCATCTCAGCTTCAACGCCGAGCCCGACTGGCCCGGCGCCGTCGTGACCCGCCTGATCGATGCCCTCGATCTCGTCGATGGCGGCGAGCCATACTGGGCCGATGAGCGGCCACGCGCGCGACTCGCGCCGGTCGGCCCCGGCTGACGTCCCGGCGGCGGACGGCGGGCTGTCCGCGACCGAGGGGCGGTTCCTGGCCCGGTGCGCCGCGCGGGCCGTGGGCGCCGCCCTGTCGGGCTCGCCCCGCGACGGGCGCCCGCCCCAGTCGGCCGCCCTGCGCCGCCTCGGCGCCTCGTTCGTGTCGCTGCACCGCGACGGCGAGCTGCGGGGCTGCATCGGCAGCCTCCGCCCGGTGCGGCCGCTCTACCTCGACGCGACCGCGAACGCCGTACGGGCGATGCGCGACCCGCGGCTGCCGCCGGTCACCGCCGCCGAGTGGCCGCGCCTGGACGTGAGCGTCTCGGTGCTCAGCCCGCTCGCCCCGCTGGCCGTGGCGGACCTGCCGGCGCTGCTCGCGGCCCTGCGCCCCCGGGTGGACGGGCTGGTGATCTCGGTCGGCGCGCGGCAGGCGACGTTCCTGCCCGTGGTCTGGGAGAAGCTGCGGGAGCCGGCGGCCTTCGTCGCCCAACTGCTCGCCAAGGGCGGCTGGCCGGCAGGGCAGCTGCCCGAGGGCGCGGCCGTCAGCCGCTACACCGCGCCGGAGTTCCACGACCCCGCGCCCCGGTCCCCGCTCGGCTGAGCCGTCCACAGTGGCCCCACGACCGTGGGGCGGCGCCAGCGACCGCTCAGCACCGCCCCCACGGTCGGTTGACGGGCGCGACACCGCCAACCCCCCTTCCCGGCCGCCGCGTAGCCGCGCGGCGGGCGGGCCCCCGGTAAGACCCTGCCGTAGATCCTTCGCGGCCACCCATCGCGCCACCGTGGTCTCACCCGCTAATCTCACGCTGAGATAACGCGCATCGATGGAGCCCTCACCATGGTCGGCGTCTTCCAACCGATCCAGATCCCCGACTGGGCGTGGCGGTCCGAGGCGGCCCGGGCGGCGCTGCGCTCCCGTGACGCCGCCGGCATCCTGCGCGTCGCCCAGCAGTACGGTGGCGCCTCGCAGCACCGCGTCGCCAACGCCGTCGGCATCCTGCAGGGCCGGGTCAGCGAGATCATGCGCGGCACCCGGCAGATCACCAGCCTGCAGGTCTTCGAGCGGATCGCCGACGGCCTCGACATGCCCGACCACGCGCGCGTCACGATGGGGCTCGCGCCCCGGGTGGCCGCCGAACCCACCCCCGTCGGCGAGGTCCTCGCGACGTTCGCCCACCAGGCGGCCGCCGAGGCGGACATCCGCGCCCGGGCCGCGGCCACCAGCCGGTTGGACATCCTCGCCGTACGGGCGCTGGGGATCATCGGCTTCAAGGACTCGTTGCTGCGCCGCAGCGTGCTCGGCGCCGCGCCGCGCCCGACGCTGCGGGTGCTGCTGCTCGACCCCGACTCGGCGGCCGCCACCCAACGGGCCGGCGAGATCGACGAGTCCGTCGAGGCGTTCACCGGCGGCATCCGGCTGTCGCTGGTCCGGCTACGGGAACTTGCGGCCGCGGTGCCCACGGAGGTGTACCTCTACGACGAGGTCCCGGTCTGGCGGATGATCGGGATGGACGACACCCTGTACGTGTCGTCATTCTCAGCACAGTGGGAAGGACATGAGTCACCCACGTACAAGTTGGTGAACACCACCGGCGGCGCGCTGTTCCACGGCTTCCGGCGGACATTTGACGACCTGCGGGACGGGGCGCATCGAGTTATCTAGGGACCGTCATGGCCATCGAGGTTGAGCTGAAGGCACGGGTACGCGACGCCGCGTCGGTTCTCGCCCACCTGAAGTCCAGGTCGGACGGGCGGCCGAGCACGTACCGCGACACGTACTACGACTATCCCGACCGCCGGTTGGGCAACGCCGGCCGGCAGGAGCTGCGCATCCGGGTCATCGAGGAGGACGAACGGACGCACGCCGTCTGGACGTTCAAGGGCGCCATGCTCGACGAGGCCAGCACCCCCGAGTACGAGACGGACATCGCGGAACCGGAGGCGGCCCGCGCCATCCTGTCCCAGCTGGGTCTCGAACCCGTGATCGCGTACACGAAACACTGTGTGAACTTCGCGTTCGACCGGGAGAACTACCACGTGAAGGCCACCGTGGTGAACGTGCCCGAGCTGGACGGCACGTTCCTGGAGATAGAGACCCTGGTCGAGGACGAGACCGAGGTCGGCGGCGCCCGCCAGGTCATCAACGACGTACTCGCGGCCCTCAACCTGCACGAACCGGACCTCGAACCGACCTTCTACGTGGACATGGTCGCCTCCCAACGGGCATCCTCATAGGGTGCATCCGCTGGTCGAAGAGGCGATGAAGAAGGCGGCGGTCGCCTGGCTGACCGTCGGCGACAACCGGGCGTACCCGGTCTGGTGCGTGTGGCTCGACGGCGCCCTGCACGTGGTCGGCGACGGCGCCGGCGAGCAGCCGCTGCCGGGCCTGGCCACCGCGTCCCGCGCGGCCGTCACCGCCCGCGGCGACCATGGCGGCCGGGTCGTCACCTGGCCCGCCCAGGTGCACCGGCTGCGCCCCGGCGACGAGGCGTGGACGGCCGTCGTGCCGCAACTGGCCGCCAAGCGCCTCAACGGCCCCGGCGGTGAGGAGCTGGCCCGCCGCTGGGAGTCCCCGGAGGTCCTGGTCTGCCGCCTCACCCCCGACGGCGACCCGGTTGAGGCCGGCCCGACCCTCCCGGACACCTCCCTGTCCGCCCCGGTCCCGGAGACCCCCGCGGTCCACCGCGTCCGCCGCCCCTTCCGCCTCCACCGCGTCCGCAAGCGCCCCTGACCACTCAGGGGCGAAGCGTCAGGGAAGCGATGTGGACCGGCCGCACCACGCTGAAGTGCCGGCGGTCCAGAGTCGCGACCTCGGCGAGCCGGTGCCGTTCAACGAGCGCTATGACACTCGCGTCCGTGCCGCCCAGCGGAAGATCGCGATACTTGTGCACGAGTTCCCGGACGCGGGCCTAATCCGCAGCCGTCAACGACTCAACCACCAGTGCACCTTCGACGATCGCTGTGAACAGCGACTCTTCGGCTGCTGACCCGAGTTCCCTGTTGATCAGGTAGGCCGCTTCCGCGACAACCAGTGGGGACGTCACCAGCGGACCGGTTGCCTCCTCCAACAACACGGGCGCCGAATGGTGGCGATCTGACCGGTCCGCAGCTGCGACGATGACTCCGGTATCGACGATGAGCACGGTCAGTCCCGACCGGACCCCTCGTCCAGAAGCTCATCGATCCGGTGGGTGATGCCGCCCGCCGACGCGCCCACGCCGATGAAGGCCAACCGGCGGACCGGCTGTTCGTCGGCCGGCGGGAGGTGCTCCACCAACTCGGTCACGACGGCGGCGAGCGGCACGCCGCGCCGGTCGGCCTCGGCGGCCAACCGGCGGAGTACGTGATCAGGAAGATCCAGCGTGACGCTCATATCGCGAGTTTACGCGGGGTCAGCCGATGAAGGGTGGGACGGCGATCTCGCCCGTCGCGATGGGGACCACGGCGCCCGTGACGGTCGCGCCCTGGGCGGTGCCGGAGGCGGCGGTGACGGTGCACTCCAGTGTGGACGGGCGGTGCAGTTCGGCGCCCTGGTGGATCGTGTAGGTCGAACGGTCGTCGGCGGGCAGCAGGCCGACGGCCACGGCGTAGACGCCGAAGGCGAGCGCGGCGGAGCCGGTGGCCGGATCCTCGGGGACGCCGGAGCCGGGGACGAAGACGCGGGCGTGGGACGCGCGACGGTCGGCGTCCCAGGCGAACACCACCAGCTCGGTCACCCCCTGACGGCGCGCCGCGTCGCTGTTCAGGCTCGCGCGGACCACCGCGTCGGGGCGGACGGCGAGGAACGTCCACTCCAGGCCGCAACCGGCCGTGCGCGGGGGCGGGCCGGCGAGATCGTCGGCGGTCAGGCCCACGATCCCCAGCAGCGGGGCGGGGTCCAGCTCGGGGCCGAGCGTCGGCGGGCCGCCCGTCAGGGTCGCGCGCCCATCGGCGTACACCTGGATGGGCAGCAGGCCCGCGCCGCATTCCTGGACCACCTCGGCGTTCGACGCGGCGTCGAGGCCCGCCCACCCACGCCGCGACAGCGTGACCGCCGTGCCCACCGACGGGTGCCCGGCGAAGGGCAGCTCGACCTCGGGCGTGAAGATCCGCAAGCGGTACGTCGCGCCGTCGGACGGCGGCAGCACGAACGCCGTCTCGGAGAGGTGGAACTCCCGAGCGAGCGCCTGCAACTGCTCGGTGGCCAGGCCCTCCGCGCCGAACACCACCGCCAGCGGGTTGCCCGTGAAGGGCCGGTCGGTGAAGACGTCGACGATCTCGTACTGCAGCTTGGCCATCGCCACTCCTCTAGTCTGGTGGCGTGACGACGGCGACCAGGGTCTACGTCGCCCGGCTCGCCGGCCTCGCCGTCTTCGACCCTAACGGAGACCAGGTGGGGCGGGTCCGCGACGCCGTGGCGCGCATCCGCGACGGCGGGCTTCCGCCCCGGGTCGTCGGCCTGGTCGCGGAGATGCCGCTGCGGCGGCGCATCTTCCTGCCGATCGGCCGGGTCACCTCGGTGGACGCCGAGTCGGTCGTGCTCAGCACCGGCACGCTGAACCTGCGCCGGTTCGAGAAGCGCCCCGGCGAGCTGCTCATCCTCGAGGACCTGCTCGACCGCAAGGTCACCATCACGGGTACGGGCGTCGCTGCCACCGTCGTGGACGTGGCCATGGAGACCACCGGTCGCCTCGGCGACTGGGTGCTCAGCCGGGTCGCCGTCCGGGAGTACACCGGGCGGCTGTCCCGCCGGGGCCACCTCTACCAGCTCGACTGGGCCGAGGTGGGCGGCCTGGTCGGCGAGGCCGAGTCGCAGGGCACCGCCTCGCTGCTGGCCGTCTTCGACAACATGCGCCCCGCCGACCTGGCCAACGTGCTGCAGGACCTGTCCGAGGAGCGGCGCGTCGAGGTGGCCACCGCGCTGGACGACGAGCGCCTCGCCGACGTGCTGGAGGAGCTGCCCGAGCACGACCAGGTCGAGATCATCGGGGCGCTGAGCCCCGAGCGCGCCGCCGACGTCCTGGAGGAGATGGACCCGGACGACGCGGCCGACCTGCTCGCCGAGCTGCCCAAGCCGGACCAGGAGACGCTGCTCGACCTCATGGAGCCCGACGAGTCGGCGCCCGTCCGCGCGCTGCTCGACTACGTCCCCGGCACCGCCGGTTCGATCATGAACTCGGAGCCGGTGGTGCTCACCCCGGACGCCACGGTCGCCGAGGCGCTCGCCCGGGTGCGCGAACCGCAGCTGTCCCCCGCGCTGGCCGCCGCCGTCTACGTGGCCCGCGCGCCGATGGCCACGCCGACCGGGCGCTACCTGGGGGTGGTGCACTTCCAGCGGCTGCTGCGCGAGCCGCCCGCCGCGATGCTCGGCGGCATCGTCGACAACGGCATCGACCCGCTCGGCACGGGCACCCGGCTGCCCGAGATCACCCGCCGGATGGCCACGTACAACCTGGTCGCGATGCCCGTCGTGGACGACGACCGGCTCGTCGGCGCGGTCACCGTCGACGATGTCCTCGACCAGCTCCTGCCGCGCGACTGGCGCGACCGCGACCAGCAGGTCAGCCGTGACTGACGACGGGACGCCTCCGGAGGAACCGGGACGTGGCGCCGAAAAACGACGCAGCGACGTCCGTCGCGGGGTGGAGCGCCGCCGTAATGCCGAGGGCCGGCGCGGGACGGAGCGGCGGGAGCCACGGTCCGAGCAGGTCATCCCGTGGCGGGAGCCGCGCGACAACCGCACGACGCTGACCCGCGACACCCGGCTCGACCAGCCCCGGCTGCGGCGCGGGCCGAAACTGCCCCGGTTCGACCCGGAGGCGTTCGGCCGGTGGTCGGAGGGGATCGCCCGGTTCATGGGGACGGCGAAGTTCCTCTTCTACATGACCCTGGTGATCATCGCCTGGATCGGTTGGAACACGCTCGCGCCCCGGGGATGGCGCTTCGACCCGTACACCTTCACGTTCCTGACCTTGATTTTGTCTCTGCAGGCGTCCTACGCCGCGCCGCTCATCCTGCTGGCGCAGAACCGGCAGGCCGACCGGGACCGGCTGGCGGCCGAGGAGGATCGCCGGCGGGCCGCGATGCAGAAGGCGGACACCGAGTACCTGACGCGGGAGATCGCGGCGCTGCGGATCGCGCTCGGCGAGGTGGCCACCCGCGACTTCCTCCGCTCGGAGCTGGCCCGGCTGGCCGAGGAGCTCGACGAGGCGGCGCACCGGCGGCACAAGCTCGCCCGCAAGGAACAGCAGAGGGCCCTGCGCCGGGCCGCCCGCCGGGAGGAGGCGCTGGCCTTCGATGAGGACCCGGACGCATTCGAGGACGACGAGGACGACATCGCGACCCCGGTAAAGGAGTCGCGCGCCTCAAGGGGCAAGACGCGCGACTCCTGAATTGATGGTCGCACCGGATGGGCGGACGTGTGGGCCGAACAAGGGCGAAAAGTCCGCCGGCCGCGTCCCAACTAGCATGGGTGCCATGCCAGACCCGAACCCTGACGCCATCCGCGCGGCTCTCGCCACCGTCAACGACCCCGAGATCCGCCGGCCCATCACGGACCTCGGCATGGTCGCCGACGTGCAGCTCGACCCGGACGGGGCGGCGCGCGTCGAGGTGCTGCTCACGGTGGCCGCCTGTCCGCTCAAGGACAAGCTGCGCGAGGACGTGACCGCCGCCGTGCTCTCGGTGGCCGGCGTGACCGGCGTCACGGTCTCCTTCGGGGTGATGACGCCGCAGCAGCGCCAGGAGCTGCAGTCCTCGCTGCGCGGGCCGCAGGCCGCCGAGCCGGTCATCCCGTTCGCCCAGCCGGGCTCGCGCACCCGCGTCTACGCGGTGGCCAGCGGCAAGGGCGGGGTCGGCAAGTCCAGCGTCACGGTGAACCTGGCCGCCGCGCTCGCCGCCCGAGGGCTGTCCGTCGGGGTGGTCGACGCGGACATCTACGGCCACTCGGTGCCGCGCATGCTCGGCACCGACGCCCGGCCCACCCAGGTCGAGGAAATGATCATGCCGCCGCAGGCGCACGGCGTGAAGGTCATCTCGATCGGCATGTTCACCAAGGGCAACGCCGCCGTGGTCTGGCGCGGGCCCATGCTGCACCGCGCGCTGCAGCAGTTCCTCGCCGACGTGTACTGGGGCGATCTCGACGTCCTCCTGCTGGACCTGCCGCCGGGCACCGGCGACGTGGCGATCTCGCTGGCCCAGCTGCTGCCCAGCGCCGAGATCCTGGTGGTGACCACCCCGCAGGCGGCGGCCGCCGAGGTCGCCGAGCGGGCCGGCGCCATCGCCCTGCAGACCCACCAGCGCCTCGTCGGCGTCGTGGAGAACATGTCCTGGCTGGAGCTGCCGACCGGCGACCGGATGGAGGTCTTCGGCTCGGGCGGCGGCGCGGTCGTGGCCGGCTCGCTGAGCCGCCTCGTCGGCGCCGAGGTGCCGCTGCTGGGCCAGATCCCGCTGGACACCCGGGTCCGCGAGGGCGGCGACGCGGGGACGCCGATCGTGCTCGCGGAACCGTCGTCGCCCGCGGCGCAGGCACTGGCCGCGGTCGCCGACCGGCTGGCGGTACGCCGGGAGAGCCTCGCCGGGCGGTCGCTCGGCCTGTCGCCGGCCGGCCGATGAACGCCCGGCGCCCGCTGCCGGGCGACGAATGGCTGGTCAGCCTCGCCATCCCGGTCGAGGCCCACTCGCGCGGCGAGGCGGTGCGAGCCTTCTGGGACTACGTCAACCAACTCGGCCCGGAGGAACTCCCGGCGTTCGTCTCCCCCGCCCGCGACGAACTCGACATGCGCGCCTACGTCCTCGACGAGCCCACCAACCTGGACCCGGAAGAGGACGACTAAGGGATCTTGGGACCAAAGTGTCGCCAGGACAGCACTTTGGTCCCAAGATTCACCAGCGTTACGCCCCGAGCAGGGCCGCCACCGCGCTTGTTGTCGCCGAGTGCTCGGTGAGGAGCGCTCGGGCGGCGGGGTTGCCCGCCGTCGGCGTCGCCGCCGGCGCACGCCATTCGCCGGGGCAGCCCAGCAACGCCGCGACCGCGTCGGTGGCGTCCGGGTGGGCGCGCAGCAGCGCCGCCGCCGGCCGGTCCGTGACGACAACGGCCGCGACCGCCGCCGGCTTTGTTCTGGCGGCCCACGGCGGCACGAAGGCGTCCACCGCCGGGAGCGTGGCGGGGAAGGTGCGGCCCGCCTCCCGGATCAGCAGCGGAACGTACTCCGCGGCGTTGTCCTTCAGCGTGGTGATCAGCGTGGGCAGCCACGGCAGCAGCACCGGGTCGGGCAGCCGCGCGAACGCGTTGGAGATCACCTCCACCACGAACGACGCGAGCTTCGGCGCGGGCTCGAGCGCCTGCACGAACCCGCTCAGGTACTGCGGGAACGACGGCACCACGAGCGGGTTGGCCAGCAGCTCGTCGCAGCGCGCCCGCAGGTCGGCCACGGTGAGCAGGCCGAGCTGGTTGCGCGCCGCCCACAGCAGCGCCACCTTGGCCGGCGACTCGGGGTGCGACTGCGCCACGGCCAGCTCCAGCTGCGCCCGGTCGCAGCCCAGCGAGATCGCCAGGCTCTCCATGCCGAACAGGAAGCCCAGCATGGCCGCGACCTGCCGCACGCCCGACTCGTCGTCGACGAACGCGGTGGGCAGCAGGGTGCAGTAGTGCGCGTACCCGCTGGTGACGAAGTCCTTGCACCAGGCGGGCAGCTCCGGCTCGGTGGCCCGGTAGTGGGCCAGCAGCCGGCGCACCCGGCGGAGCACCTCCGGTGCCTCGTCGACCGTGCGTTCGGCGGCGAGCAGTTCGACCGCCCGCGCGCCCAGCTCGTCGGTGAACCGGCGGCTGCCGAGGAAGAGGATCGAGTCCTCGACGGCCGCGAGGGCCTTCGCGGCGGTGGCGCCCTGACCCCAGACGCTGCGCCGCAGCCGCTGCTCGACGACCTGTTCGACCGTGACGCCCTCGTACCCCAGCTCGATGATCGCCCGCTGGTTGCGGCCGATCGCGAGGTCCCAACTCTCCTGGATGGACTTCTCGCCGAGCCGGCGCGACCCCATGATCGGCCGGATCGCGCCGTCGGGCAGCAGGTAGCGCAGCATCCACAGCAGGTGCGACACCGGCTCCAGCTCGGGGTGGGCCGCGAGGTCCATGAGCGCCCGGTGGATGTTGCGCTGCTCCAGGTCGAACCCGAGCGGCGCGAGCCGGTCGTACACGTCGCGGGCCAGCGGCGGCAGCGCGTCGTAGCCGACCTGCCCGATCCGGTCGCCGCCGAGCATGATCTCGCACAGCCGGCGCACGTCGCGCCGACCCGGCACGACGTCCTTCTCGATGCAGGTGACGGCCGCGTCCGCGAAGTCGTACGGCGTCGGGCGGGCGCGGTTGCGCATGCCGGCCAGCAGGATCGACGTCTCGAACACCGCGATCGCGTCGGCCGTGCTCGACAGGTACCCGTTCTTGCGGGCCAGTCGGACGATCTCCACGGACCAGCCGAGCAGCTCGTCCTCGTCGAGCCCGAGCGGCTCGGGCGGGGTGGCGAGGTAGCCGGACAGCTTGTCGGCGACCGGCGTCGACGCGACGGCGGGCGCCAGCTTGGCGGCCTTCTTCCGGCTCCCCTTCTGGCCCGAGAGCTGGAACGTCGACAGCTTCGCCGAGCTGACCGCCTTCTGCCAGGTCGCCGACGCGATCGACACCGAGCCGGGCGCGAGGCCGAACTGCGCCTCGATCGCGGAGTGACTCGACGGGATCAGGCCGTAGAGCCACTTCGTGGCCGTGCGCTCCGAGATCGCGAAGTCGCCGGACCCGTCCACCCCGAACTCGGGAACGTGGCTGGCGGCGTGGAACGCGCCGCAGACGTAGAGGCAGTCGGCCGGGTCGGCGCCGGTGGCCGCCAGGTGCTCGCGCATCCGCGTCCACATGTAGCGCTCGCGGTCCTCGTCGGTGGTCACCCGCTTCGCGTCGCCCGGCGCCAGCCGCCGGAACAGGCTGCCGATCAACACCATGACCTGCCGGTACGTGTCGTAGTCGGCGGTCACGAGCGGCTGCTCGACGTACTGGTCCCACCATTCCGACCAGTGCCGGACCCGGCCGTGGTGGAGCAGGTGCTCCTCCAGCTCCGCGAAGCGGGGCCGCAGGTCGCCGATCTCGATGCCGACCGCGTCGCCGTGCAGGTCGCCGTCCTCATCACTGGTGGTGTGGGACGAGGCTTCCTCCCGCGGTTGCCACTGGAAGACGTGGTCCGTCGACCGGTCGACGAGCACGAGCTCGACGCCCGGCGTCTCCAGGGCGTACGCGATGGCCTGGTATTCCGCCGACGACTCGGTGATCGGGGCGACCACCGACAGTGGGCCCCACTCCTTGGGGAAGCCGTCGAGGTCGGCCGCGAACGCCTGCAGGGCCACGGGCAGCCGGCAGTTGCGCAGCTCGGTCAGCAGCGGGGTCAGGTCCTCGCACAGCTCCAGGTAGATCACCTTCGGCTGCTTGTCGCGCAGGCGCCGCACCATGGCCAGGCCGGACGCCGGCGAGTGGTGGCAGACCGGGAAGATCTCCAACCGCTCGCTCAGCGCCCGGTCGACGTCGTCGACGATCCCCGCGAGGATGCCGCTGATCGCGTCCGCGCCGGCGAACTGTTCGGCCGCGCCGACCAGTTGCCCGCGCAGCTCACCGAACGGGCCCATCGTCATGACAGGGTCGCGATCGCCTGACGGCCGCCGTCGAGGAACTCGGGCCACTCGCCGCCGTCGGCCTTGCTGCGCGGCTCGACGACACCGTGCAGGTACTTGTTGAGGATGGCCAGGTCCTCCGGGCTGCGCCGGGCCAGCGAACCCACCAGCGAGCTGGCCAGGGTGGCCGCGCGCAGGGTGCGGTCGCCGAAGAAGTTGCTGTGCAGGATCGCGTCCTCCAGCACGCCGATCTGCTCGGCCGTCGACAGCGCCGACTCGAGCTTCTCGTCGTCGCTGGTCGCCGACGCGGCGGCGGCGCGCAGGTCGGCGAAGCTCTGCAGCAGGATGTCGAGCAGGTTCGGCGGCACGTCCAGCTCGATCTGGTGGCGACGCAGCAGCTCGACCGTGCGGAACCTGACGATCTCGGCCTCGCTGCGCTTGTTGCTCACCACGGGGATCTTCACGAAGTTGAACCGCCGCTTGAGCGCCGAGGACAGGTCGTTGACGCCCCGGTCGCGGCTGTTCGCGGTCGCGATGATGGAGAAGCCGGGCTTCGCGAAGACGATGTTGTCGTCGTCCAGCTCGGGGATCGAGACGTACTTCTCCGACAGGATCGAGATCAGCGCGTCCTGCACGTCGCTGGTCGAGCGGGTCAGCTCCTCGAAGCGGCCGATCACGCCGCCCTCCATGGCCGTCATGATGGGCGAGGGGATCATCGACTCGCGCGACTGGCCCTTGGCGATGACCATCGAGACGTTCCACGAGTACTTGATGTGGTCCTCGGTGGTGCCGGCCGTGCCCTGCACGACGAGCGTCGAGTTGCGGCTGATCGCGGCGGCGAGCAGCTCGGCGAGCCAGCTCTTGCCGGTGCCCGGGTCGCCGATGAGCAGCAGGCCCCGGTCCGAGGCGAGCGTCACGATGCTGCGCTCGACGAAACTGCGGTCACCGAACCACTTCTGCGCCACCTCGCGGTCGAGGCCGTCGGCGCGCTCGGAGCCGAGGATGAACAGGCGCACCATCTTCGGGCTCAGCCGCCACGAGAACGGCTTGGGGCCGTCGTCGATGGACTCCAGCCAGTCGAGCTCCTCGGCGTACTTAACCTCGGCGGGGGCGCGCAGCATTTCGTTGGTCATGGCAGGGGTCTCCTAGGCGAGGAAGTTCTTGAGTTCGACGACGAGCTTTTTGATGTGTCCGGACAGGACCGGGCGGCCCATGTCCTTGAAGCGCTGACGGAACCAGGGGTTGACGCTCTGCTGGCCGCCGCTGCTGACCGAGCCGACCGGGATGACCTTGACACCGGAGCGGTGCATGGCCTGCAGCCCGTCGAAGACGGCCTGCTCCCGCGACTCGTAGAAGTCGGAGATCCAGACCACGACGGAGTTTCGCGGGTCGGTGATCTTCGGTCGGGCGATCTCCAGGGCGACCGTGCCGTCCGTGCCGCCGCCCAGCTGGGTACGCAGCAGCACCTCGAACGGGTCGTGCACCCACGGCGTGAGGTCGATGGCCCGGGTGTCGTACGCCACGAGGTGAACGTCCACCTTCGGCAGCCCCGCGAAGATCGAGGCCAGGATCGTGCAGTTGACCATCGCGTCGACCATCGAGCCGGACTGGTCGACCACGACGACGAGCCGCGCCGGCGTGATCCGCTTGGCGGTGCGCCGGTAGAACAGCTTGTCGACGTAGAGGCGCTCGTCCTGCGGGCTCCAGTTGGTCAGGTTCTTCCAGATGGTGCGTTCGAGGTCGAGGTTGCGGAACACCCGCTTCGGCGGCACCGACCGGTCGATGGTGCCCGCCGAACTCTGCGCCACCTGCGTACGCAGCACCTCGGCGACCTCGTCCACGAACCGGCGGATGAGCGCCTTCGCGTTGGCCAGCGCCACCCCGGACAGGTTGTGCTTGTCGCGCAGCAGCTGCTCGATGAGCGACATGCTCGGGGTGAGCTGGGCGGCGAGCTTCGGGTCGGCGAGCACCTCGCGCAGGTGCATGCGGCGCACGAGGTCGCCCTCAAGGCCGGCGAGCACCCCGCCCAGGCTCGACGCGCCGGGCCGGCCGCGCAGCTCGCCGGGCTGCATGCCCAGCGCGCACTCGAACCACCCGGCGTCGGACTGCCAGCGCTGCAGCTGCGACGCGCTCACCTGGCCCGAGCCGGTGGCGAACACGTTGAGCAGCACCTTCGACACGAGCGCGGCGCGACGCACCTCGCCCCCGGTTTCGGCATCCGCCGAAGGGGCCATCAGGTTGTGCAGGTCCTCGCCGATCTCGGGGAAGCGCTGCACGATCGTGTCGACCGACACCTGCGGGTCGAGCAGCGCGGCGGGCAGGCCGAGGTCGCCCACGATCGCCATGCTGGCGCTCTCCAGCGCCGGCTGCTCCTCGGGATCGAACAGCCGCCCGAGCAGCCGCCAGTAGAGCACCTGCCGCCGGTTGGCATCTGTGGAAGACAGCTCGGTCATGCCGTCACCTCCGCTGCGCTCCGGCGCCGGCATGACTCACCACTGAGCCGATGATTCGCTCGCTGACGCTCGCTCATTTGCGCAGCAACCTTCCGGCGCGCTCGCGGAGCACCGCGACCGCGTCGCCGGCCGCCGCGGCGGACTTCGCCGCCTTGGCGTCGGTGATGGTCTCGGCCCAGTCGCTGTTGTGGGCCGAGACCGGCTTCTTCTTCACCGTGCCCTGCACCGCGAGCGGCTGCAGCGACCAGTCGCCGTCCCAGCGCAACAACCCGATGCAGGCGGACGAGGCGGCCACCAGGTCGGCGGTGAGCGGCCCGCAGGACGGCAGCCGGTCGAGCGCCACCGGGAGTGTCGTGCCACCCAGCTCCAACACGCCCTCGGTCACGCTGTAGCCCTCCACCAGGACCAGCTCCGCGAGCGCGACCGGGTGCCGGTCGAGCGGCGGCACGGCCGGGGCCTGCGCGCCCGCGAGCAGCACCCGGGCGGTGGCGAACGGGTCGGCCGGCTCGCCGGCCTTCGCCTGCCCGTCGCGCCACAGCAGGTCGCCGCTGGGCAGCAGCGGGACGTCGGTCAGTTCGAGGACCCGGTGCTCGGCGAGCGCGGCGCGCAGCACCGGCACGGTGCCGAACAGCCGCCACACGGCCGGGCCGACGATGGTGTCCGTCTTCGCGGCCGCGACGCTGGCGCGCACCAGGCGCGGGGTGGCGCCGGGGGCCTCCAGGACGCCGTGGACCTGCAGCTGCACCACCGTGCTGTGCTCGTGCACGTCGACGCCGAGCACCAGCAGCCGGCCGGAGACGGGAGTGGCCGTCGGGGTCGCGGCCCAGCCGCCGTTCTGGGCGAGCAGCATCGCCCGCGACCAGAGGTCGCCCCAGCGGCGCAGCGGGACGTTCGGCATCGTGGCGACCGGGCTGGCCGCCCGCAGTTCGGCGGCGAGGCCGTCGAGCAGGACCGCGAGCCGGCGCGCGGCCGGCACGGCGAGCAGCGCGGCGATCGTCTGGTTGGCGGCGGAGACGAGGTCATGGTCGACGCCCCGCCAGCCGCCGATCGCGACCTCGCGCAACCACGAGCGGGTCCCGGCGAGCAGGTTGTCCACCGCGGCCGGCTCCCCGGCCGGAGCGGGGGACCACTCGGCGCGGGTGCGGCCCACCGCCGCGTCCACCGCGCCCTGCAGCGCGTCGTGCGTGGCGCCGAGCAGCGCCGACCGGCCGCCGGCGAGCGCCGCGAGG
>NZ_BAAALT010000055.1:0-500 GCF_039528515.1 Luedemannella flava | reverse complement strand
CCCGACGCCGGCCACCCCGACGACGCGGAAGCCGGCCACCGGAGCGACTGCGCCCGCCACACCGCCGAACTCGCCCGCTGGCAGGCGCAGCGCGACGCCGACGTGGCCGAATGGGCCGAGCACCTCGGCATGGACGTCGAGACCTGGCGGGCCGGCTGATGCCCGCCCGCATCCAGCGCCGCCGCACGCCCGGGTGGCGCATGCCCGCCGNGGACCAGGGCGTGACGCTCACTCAAGCGGGTGCGGTCAACCGGTACGCGCAGCTCCTCGGCACGGACCAGCAGCTGCGCGCCGCCGTGCGAGAGCTGCTGGCCGGGCGCGATCTGGCCTGCTGGTGCCCGCTGTCCGCACCGTGTCACGCCGACGTCCTGCTCGCCATCGCCAACCCGCCCACCTACCTGCCCGACCCGTGGGAGGAAACCCGGTGAACCGTCTACTGCTCGACCAGGCGTTGCGCTACGCCCAGCGCGGCTGGCCGGTGTTCCTGCTCGGCGCCAGCA
>NZ_BAAALT010000054.1:0-37268 GCF_039528515.1 Luedemannella flava | reverse complement strand
CGGCGCGTGCCGGCGGCGGTGCGGGTGCGCGCCACGGACGGCGGCGGCGAGGCCACGGCCGGAGCGGGCGGCCCGGCCGTGACGCTGTCGGGGCCGACGCCCGAGCTGCTGCTCTTCCTCACCGGCCGACAGGGACACGCACTGGTGGAACTCGACGGGCCGGCGGCGGTCGTCGACCGCCTGCGACACGCCCGGCTCGGCCTCTGACAATCATCGAAGCATCTCAGTATGTGAGTGCTCCCCGCGAACGAAATTTCGGCGAACCTCAACTTTTCCTGAAGATGTTAAAGCCGCACGGCGTCGACCAGGACATTTGATTGTCCGTTCCGGCCGTGAGCGAAAACATCTATCGCCTTAGCCGAGCCGTAACAGTTGCGCAACCTGCGGTGAGTATCAATCTACTCAAGGTAATCCGGTCATACCTCGCAACGAATCATGATCTCGCCCGTACCTCCCGGCGTCGTGCCCGGCAAGAAAGGGGGTTCTCCCCATGCGGCGAAACTCGCTGGTAGTTGTCGCAAACAGACTGCCAGTGGACGAAACAGTCGCACCGGACGGCGTCCGCGAATGGCGGCGCAGCCCGGGCGGCCTGGTCAGTGCCCTGCACCCGAGCCTCGCGCACACGCAGGCCACCTGGGTCGGCTGGACCGGTGCCCTCGACGCAGCCCCCGAGCTGCCCGACCTGGCCGGGGTGCGCCTTCGCGCGGTGCCCCTGTCCAAGGTCGACTTCGAGGAGTACTACGAGGGCTTCGCGAACTCGACGCTGTGGCCCCTCTACCACGACGCGACGGAACAGCCCGTCTACCACCGCCGCTGGTGGGAGTCCTACCAGCGGGTCAACCGGCGCTTCGCCGAGGCCGCCGCCGAGGCCGCCCCGCCGAACGCCACCGTGTGGATCCACGACTACCACCTGCAACTGGTCCCGGCGATGCTCCGTGGGCTGCGACCCGACGTGCGGATCGGGTTCTTCATGCACATCCCGTTCCCGCCGGCGGAGCTGTTCATGCAGCTGCCCCGCCGCAACGACCTGCTGTACGGCCTGCTCGGCGCCGATCTCGTCGGCTTCCAGGACCAGTACGGCGCACGTAACTTCACGCAGCTCGCCAGCCGCGTCCTCGGGTTGCCGGTGCGGCACCCGGAAATCGAGGTGAACGGACGCGTCGTCCGCGTGGGAGCGTTCCCAAACTCCATCGACATGGCCGACATGGAGGCCCTGGCCCGCCGCGACGAGGTGGTCAAGCGGGCCGCGCAGATCCGCGAGGACCTCGGCAACCCCGAAAAGATCATCCTTGGCGTCGACCGGCTCGACTACACCAAGGGCATCGAGCAGCGCCTCAAGGCCTACCGCGAGCTGCTGTCCGACGGTCGCGTCAAGGTGCAGGACACGGTGATGGTGCAGGTCGCCGTGCCCAGCCGCGAACGGGTGGCGCACTACCGCATCCTGCGCGACCGGGTGGAGCGCGAGGTCGGCCGCATCAACGGCGAGTTCGGCCGGGTCGGCGTCGCCGCCATCCACTACCTCATCAACCAGTCGTTCGACCGCACGGAGCTCGCCGCTCTCTACCGGGCCGCCGACGTCATGATGATCACACCGCTGCGCGACGGCATGAACCTCGTCGCCAAGGAGTACGTGGCGTCGCGGGTCGACGTGTCGGGGGCGTTGGTGCTCAGCGAGTTCGCCGGTGCGGCGGGCGAGCTGACGGACGCCTACCTGGTCAATCCGCACGACCTCGACGGCCTCAAGGACACGCTGGTCCGGGTCCTGGAGGCGAGCACGGGCGACACCAGCCGGCGCATGCGCATGATGCGCCGCCATGTCCGGGCCCACGACGTGCGCGCCTGGGCTCAGTCGTACCTGAGCGCGCTGCACGACGCGAGCGGCCTCGGACGCCTGGTGCTGTAGACGGATCCGACAACGTGGCCCGGCCCCCCGAGGAGCCGGGCCACGTGTCGTTTTCTGTAACGTGGCTGTGCTTGGATCCAAGGGCGGATCCAAGCCCGGATCCCCTTGTCGCGGACGGGGTGATCAGCGTGTCCACGAGTGACCACAGTGGAGCCGAACCCGGGGTCGGTCGATGAAGCTGGCCGCCGGGGAGGTGCTCGAGGCGTCCCGGCCGGACAGCCCCGCCGTGGCCGCCTCCCGCGCGGCGCACGCCGCGCCGCGACCCGCGTGGATCAGCCTCCGGCCGACCGACGAGGTCGCCGCCGGCGCCGTCGACCCGGACGCGCCGCTGGCCGGGCTGCCGTTCGGGGTCAAGGACAACCTGGACGTCGCCGGGCTGCCCACCACCAGCGCCAACCCTTTGCTGGCGGACGCGGTCGCCGCCACGTCGGCCGGGGCGGTCGCCCGACTGGAGGCCGCCGGGGCGGTCGCCATCGGCAAGACCAACATGGACCAGTTCGCCACCGGTCTCGTCGGCACCCGCAGCCCGTACGGCGCGTGCGCGTGCGTGGCCGACCCGGCGTATGTCAGCGGCGGCAGCAGCTCGGGCAGCGCCGTCGCGGTCGCCACCGGCGTCGTGCCACTCGCGCTCGCCACCGACACGGCCGGCTCCGGGCGGGTGCCCGCCGCGTTCAACGGCCTGGTCGGCATCAAGCCCACCCGCGGCCTCGTGTCCACGGGCGGGCTGCTGCCCGCCTGCCGCTCGCTGGACTGCGTCACGACGCTCACCCGCACCGTCGCCGTCGGCCGGGCCGCGCTGGCCGCGATGATCTGGGCCGACCCCGACGACCCGTGGTCGCGGCCGCGAACGCCCCGGCCGCCGGCCGGCGTCGCCACCACGATGCGGGTGGTCGCGATCCCGGCCGGGCCGATCGACCTCGACCCGCCGTCGGCCGCCGCCTGGGCGGTCGCCGTCGCCCGCCTGCGCCGCCTCGTGGCGCACGTCGTCGAGGTCGACATCACCGCGTTCCTGGCAGCCGCCAAGCTGCTGTACGAGGGCCCGTTCCTCGCCGAGCGGTGGGCCGGCTTCGGCCACCACCTGGAGCCGGACGGCCCGCACCTCGACCCGACCGTGCGCCAGATCGTCCTGCGCGGCCAGGCGATCGACGGTGCGTCCGTGTTCGCCGCCCAGGACCGGCTCGCCGGGCTGCGCCGCGCCACCGAGGGCACGTGGACCGAGGTCGACGCGCTCATGCTGCCCGTGACGCCGAACCACCCGACGGTCGCCGAGGTCGCCGCCGACCCGATCGGCGTCAACCGGCGGCTGGGCACATACACCAACTTCGTCAACCTGCTGGACCTGTGCGCCGTGGCCGTGCCGGCGGACCCGCGCGCCGACGGCCTGCCGTACGGGGTGCAGTTCGTGGCGCCCGCGTTCGCCGACGACCCGCTGCTCGACCTGGCCGCCACCTGGTGCGGCGAGGATGCCGCGACGCCCGCCGTGCCGGCGGGTTCGGCGCTGCTCGCGGTCGCCGGCGCCCACATGTCCGGCCTGGCGCTCAACCCGCAGCTCACGTCGGTCGGCGGCGTGCTTCGCTACCGGGCGCGCACCGCCCCGGCGTACCGGCTGTTCCGGCTCAACGTGCCCGGGGTCGCGCGGCCGGGTCTGGTCCGCACCGGCGACGGGCCGGCGGACGGCGTGGCCGTCGAGGTGTGGCAGCTGCCCCAGCAGGGCCTCGGTGCGCTCCTCGGCCTCATCCCCGCGCCCCTCGGCCTGGGCCGCGTCGAACTGGACGACGGCACCCTGATCACGGGCTTCCTCGCCGAGGAGTACGCCACCCGCGACGCCACCGACGTCACCCACCACGGCTCCTGGCGCGCCGCCCTGACGGCCGCCCGGTAAACCTGCCGATCCCACCCGCTGCCCTTGGACCGTCGCCGGCCAGCTTCGACGTCTGGCGCCATAGCGCGGGAATGCGAGCCGCGATTCCAGCGCTATGGAGCCAACACGCGAGACTCCACAGTTACCGTCACCGGCTCGACCAGCGTGAGCGGGTCGCCGGGCGCGGCTGTGGCGCGCAGGCCGTAGTTGCCGTCATCCAGGCCGAACAGCCGGAGGGAAACGGCGTCACCGTCGGGCTCGACCACCAGGTACCAGGCAATCCCGGCCTCGGCATACAGATGCATCTTGAGTACGCGATCCAGGACGGCGCTGTGCGCCGACACCACCTCGGCGACCAACACCACGGCGGAGGCATCAACGACACGTCCGTGCGGGTCGACCGGCCGCGCGATCACCAGGTCGGGTATCACGATCCGGGCGGGCCCCAGCCGCACGTTGACAACGTGGTGGACATCCAGGCCCGCAGCGTCAGCCGGTCCGTCCAGAACGGTCGTCAGGTGGTGCACCACCTCCTGGTGCTGTGGCGTCGGCACCGGTGACACTACGAGACCGCCGTCGAGCAGCTCGATCGCGGACCGGTCTCGCCCAACGCCAGGTAGGCGTCCTCGGTCCACGGAAGGCCTACGTCGCCGATCGTCACGACGTCCACTGTGGCACCCGAACCGACACCGTGCCTGGATTCATGGGAGTGGGCCGGACCCGTGCTGTCCGGCCCACTCGATGTGCCCCGGCGCCGGACGGGAGGAAATGGCCGGGCCGAGCTGTGTGGCGCTACAGCGCGCCGATCGCCTCCAGCAGCGCGGATGACGGGGCGATGGCGCCGAAGACGCCGCCCTGCATGAGGACCATGTTGAGCGCGGCCTGGTAGTTGCCGATGTCGGTGGCGCCCGTGCAGTCGGTGAGCAGCAGGCACTCGAAGCCGCGGTCGTTGGCCTCGCGCATCGTCGTGTGTACGCACACGTCGGTGGTGATGCCGGTCAGGATGATGTGGGTGATGCCGCGGTTGCGCAGCAACAGGTCGAGGTCGGTGCCGTAGAACGAGCCCTTGCCCGGCTTGTCGATGATCATCTCACCGGGCTCGGGGTAGACCTCGGGCACGATGTCCCAGCCGGGCTCGCCGCGCACGAGGATGCGCCCGCACGGGCCCGCGTCGCCGATGCCGGCGCCGATCTGCTTGCTGCGCCACAGCTTGTTCGGCGGGCAGTCGGCCAGGTCGGGGCGGTGGCCCTCGCGGGTGTGGAAGATATGGAACCCCGCCGAGCGCATGGCGGCGAGCACCTTCTGGGTCGGGGCCAGGCCGGCGCGGGTGAGGTTCAGGTCGTAGCCCATCGTGTCGACGTAGCCGCCCGGCCCGCAGAAGTCGGTCTGCCAGTCGATGTTGAGCAGTACGGTGCGCGCCGGGTCGATGCTGCCGTCGTACGGCCAGGCGTACGGCTTGGCCGCGACCTGGGGGAACGTCGTCGTCACGCGGTCACCTCCACGAGAAGGAAAGCCGGGGCGGCAAGGCCTGCCGCCCCGGCGTAAAGGTCAGGAGGACGGGATCTTGCCGACCACGCCCTCGACGAACCACGTGATCGACTCGATGGTCTTGTAGTCGGGGACGGTCCCGGCCGGCACCTGGACCTTGCCGTCCTGGTCGACGACAGGGCCGGCGAACGGCGAGCTGTCCTTGGCGATCTTCGCGGCCGCGTCGGCGACGAGCTTCTTCGTCTCCTCGGTGACCATCGGGCCGTACGGCGACTGGACGAACGGGTTGTCGCCGGTCTTGAGGCCGACCCGGAAGTTCGCGTTGTACTCGCTGCCGGTGAAGCCGCCGTCGAGGGTCTTCTGCACGATCTTCGTGTAGAGCGGGCCCCACTTCCACTCGGAGCCGGTCAGCCAGCCCTTCGGCGCGATCGCCTGGGCGTTGGCGTGGTAGCCGACCGTGTACTTGCCGGCCGCCTCGGTGGCCTTGATGACGGTGGCGGTGCAGTCCTGGTGCTGGCTCACGACGTCGACGCCCTGCGCGAGCAGGCTGTCCACGGCCGCCTTCTGCTTGCCCGGGTCACACCACGACGAGGTGTTGACGACGTAGGTCTTCGCCTCCGGGTTCACGGACTTCGCCCCGAGCTGGAACGCGTTGATGTTGTCCAGGGTCTGCGGGATCGGGAACGCGTACACGTACCCCAGCTTGTTGCTCTTGGTGGTCTTGCCGGCGACGATGCCCGCCAGGTACACCGGCTCGTACACCGTGCCGAAGTACGTGCCGAAGTTGGCCGGCAGCGCGCCGTCGACCAGGTTGCCCTGCTGCACGACGACCACGTCGGGGTGGGCCGCGGCGACCTTGAGCGCCGGGTCCTTGTGACCGTACGAGGTGGCGAAGATGATCTTCGCCCCCTGGCTGATCATCCCCTCCATGATGCGCGTGGCGTTGTCGTCCTCCGGCACGTTCTCGGCCGTGAGCACCTTAAGGTCGGGGAAGGCCTTCTGGACCTCCTGGCTGCCCTCGTACGCGGCCTGGTTGTAGCCGTAGTCGTCCTTCGGGCCGACGAAGATGAAGCCGATCGCCTTCCCGCCGGTGCCCGGCTTGCCGGCAGCGGCGTTGCCGCCCGCCGCGTTCTGGGAGGTGTTGGCGGCGCAGGCGCTCGCCACCGGCAGCGCGAGCGCCAGGAGCAGCGCCAGCGCCGCGGTCCGGCGGGTGCCCCGCCGGGATCCGTATGCAGCACGCATCGCAGTAACCTTTCAAGTGCGTCCAGGGACACGAGATCGTCGTTTCGGGTGGTGCCTGGTGCGTGTATCGGTGCGTTCGCNGGCCCCCCCCCCCCACACCCCCCGCGCCTCAGCGCGCGGGAGTCATGTCGAACACCTGCGACAACCCGTCGGGCGCCGCGTTGGCCCGCCGCCGCCCGAGCACGACCAGCGCCAGCAGCGTGACCACGTAGGGCAGGGCGTCGAGGACGAACTGGTTGAGGCCGATGCCGCGCGCCTGCAGCGCCGGCGACAGTGCCAGCGCCGCGCCGAACAGGTAGGCGCCGCTCACGGCCCGCAACGGATGCCAGGCCGCGAAGATGACGAGCGCCACCGCGATGAAACCGCGCCCCATCGTCATATTCTCAAACCAGGCATTCGTGTACGCCGTGGACAGCTGCGCGCCGCCGACCCCCGCGAGGAGTCCGCCCCCGACGACGGCCAGGTACCGCACGAGCACCGGCGAGTGCCCGTACGCGCGCAGCACCTCGGGCTTCTCCCCCGCGCCGCGCACCGTCAGGCCCACCTTCGTGCGGTAGAGCAGCCACCACATCGCCGGCGCCACCAGGTACGACAGGTAGGTCAGCGGGTCGTGGTTGAACAGCACCGGCCCGACGAACGGGATGTCCGACAGCAACGGCACCGCGTACGGCTTGAACGCCGAGATCTCCCGGCCCACGTACGCCGCGCCGAACAGGGAGGTGAGCCCCAGCCCGAGGAACAGCACCACGAAGCCGGTCGCCAACTGGTTCGCCCCACGCCACAGCACGACGACCGCGTGCACGAGCGCGAGCAGCGCGCCCGCCACCCCGCCGGCCACGACGCCCACCCACGGGCTGCCCGTGGACGCCGTCACCGCGTACGCGGTGAGCGCCCCGGTGAGCATGCTGCCCTCGATGCCGAGGTAGATGATGCCGGCCCGCTCCGCGATCGTCTCGCCGAGCGCCGCGAACAGGATCGACGTCCCGCCCCGGACCCCGCCAGCGGCGACCTCAGTGATCAGGTTCATGCCGTCACCTTCCTGCTCCGCAGGTTCGAACCGAGCACCACCAGGAGGACCACGGCCATCAGCACGTTCACCGACGCGGCCGGGAGGCCGGAGTTGATCTGGAGGCTGTCGCCGGCCATCGCGATCGCGGCGAGCAGCACGGCGGCGGCGGCGACCCGCAGCGGGCGGTGCCCGGCGAGCCAGCTGACCAGGAACCCGATGTAGCCGAAGTTGAGCGTCATGCCCGGCCGCAGCTTGAACTCGGTGCCGGACATGTGCACCATGCCGGCCAGCCCGGCGAGCGCCCCGCCGACGAGCATCGCCGACACGAGCAGCAGGCCCACCCGCATGCCGGCCTGCCGGGCCGCCTCCGGGTTGCCGCCCACCACCCGCAGCCGGAAGCCCCACTCGGTCTTCTTCAGCGCCCACCACACCGCGACGACCGCGATGACGGCGATGACGAGCCCGACGTTGAGCTTGGAGCCCGGCGCGAACAGCGGCAGGCGCGCCTCGTCCACCAGTGGCCGCGAGGACGGCTGGCCGAAGCCCGACGCGTCCTTCCACGGGTCGTAGATGAGCCCCAGCATCAGGTCCAGCGCCACGAAGTTGAGCAGCAGCGTGCTGATCGCCTCGTTGACCTTCACGGTCAGCCGCAGGCCCGCGGCCAACCCGGCCCACAGCGCCCCGCCGACCGCGCCCGCCAACAACATCAGCACGAGTACGACGACGCCGGGCAGCCGCTGGTCGGTGACGAGGCCGACGCCGGCGGCGCAGACGGCGCCGATGACGATCTGCCCCTCGCCGCCGACGTTGAGCAGGCCCGCGCGCGCCGGCACGGCCACCGCCAGGCCGGCGAGCACCAGCACGACCGCCCGGATGATGACGGTCTCCGCCTGCGCGGGCGTCGTCAGCGAGGCGAGCATGTCGGCGTACATCGTGAAGGGGTTGACCCCCTTGACAGCGACGAACGCACCGAAGATCACGGGCGCCCCCGCGACGGCGACCACCCAGCCGAGCCACGGCACGGCCTTCAGCCGCTCGACGATGGTCGGCTTGGCCGGCGCGGGCGGCTCGGGCGTCGCCGCCGGCGCGGCCGGTTCAAGAACGCTCGTGTCGCTCATGCCGCCACCTCCGCTGCGCTCCGGCGCCGCCATGAGTTCAACCTGAGCCGACGATTCGCTCGCTGACGCTCGCTCATGCCGCCACCTCCGCCTCGCCCGCGCCGGCCAGTGAGGAGACCGTCTGCGCGTGCGGCGGTTCGTGCGGCGCTTCGTCTGTCGCCGCGCCGCCGAGCATGAGCTGGCCGATCGCGTAGCGGTCGGTCTCGCCCGGCACGACGACGCCGGCGAGGTGACCGTTGTGCATGACCGCGATCCGGTCGCTGATCGACAGCAGCTCGTCGAGATCCTCGGAGACGACCAGCACGGCCGCCCCGGCGTCGCGCTGTTCGAGCAGCAGCTCCTGCGTGCGCCGGGTGGTGGCGATGTCCAGGCCCCGGCTCGGGTACGCCGCGACGACCACGGTCGCCGGGGCGCCGAGCGCCCGGGTCAGGACCACCCGCTGGATGTTGCCGCCGGACAGCTCGGCCATGACCCGGTGTCCGGGCGCCATGCGCAGCTGGGCCTTCTCGGCCTTGGCCGTGACGTCGGCGTTGACCTGCTTCCAGTCGATGCCCACGCCCTTGCGGAACCGGCCCAGGTCGGCGAGCGCCATGTGCTCCACGATGGACAGACCCGGCACGACCGCGTCGGTGATCGGGTCCTCCGGCACCCCGACCGCGCCCCCGGCGAGCGCCTGGCGCGGGTCGCCGCCCTTGAGCTCGGTGTCCTTCAGCGTCACGGTGCCCTCGGTGATGCGGCGCTGGCCGAGGATGACCTCGCACAGCTCCCGCTGCCCACTGCCGGCGACGCCGGCCACCCCGACCAGCTCGCCGGGCAGGATGTTCAGGCTCACGTCGCGCAGCGCGGGCTGACCGCGATCGCCGGTGACGCTCACGTTGGCGAGGGTCACGGTCGGCGGCGTGGCGGCGGCCGGCCGCTCCCGGTGCCCGGCGAGCGGCGGCACCGCGCGGCCCACCATCGCCTCGACCAGCTCGGCGTCGGTGAGCTCCTTCGGGTCGGTGTTGCGCAGCACGGTGCGCCCGCCGCGCAGCACGGTGACGCGGTTCGCGATCGCGCGGGCCTCGTTGAGCTTGTGCGTGATGATCACGATCGACAGGCCCGCCGTGCGCAGCGCGGTGACGGCCGCGAACAGCGCGTCGACCTCCTGCGGGGCGAGCACGCTGGTGGGCTCGTCGAGGATGAGCAGCCGGGCGCCGGCCATGAGCACCTTGAGGATCTCGACGCGCTGCCGCTCGCCGATGGACAGGTGCCGCACGACGGCGTCGGGGTGCACGGGCAGGCCGTAGCGGTCGGCGGCCTCGGCGATCTGCGCCGCGAGCGCCCTGCGGTTGAACCGCAGCCCGCCGCCGGGCAGGGCCAGCGCGATGTTCTCGGTGACCGTGAACGCCGGCACCAGGCGCATGTCCTGGAACACCATGCCGATGCCGGCGGAGCGGGCGGTGGCCGGGGAGTCGATGGTGATGGGCGAGCCGTCGACGTGCAGCTCGCCCTCGTTCGGCTGGTACACGCCGTAGATCAACTTCATGAGCGTGGACTTGCCGGCGCCGTTCTCGCCGAGGACCGCGTGCACCTCGCCGGCGGCGACGTCGAAATCGACCTCGTTGTTCGCGATGACCTCGCCGAACCGGCAGGTCAGCCCGCGTACGGACAGCAACGGGGGCGCGATCGCCGTGGGCGCCTGCACCGTGGCGGTCATGACATGCCTAGTTCGCTTGCCATCATCTTGGCGAGCGCCCTCGTTGCGCGCTCCTCCACGACGGCGATGGACTCGCCGAGATGCATGGTGAACCTCCTATGCGCGGTGTCGAGGTCGCCGGTGCCGACCGCCTCGACGATGCCGAGATGCTGGGAAATGGTGCGGTCGATCCGTTCCTCGGTGAGGAAGTCATGCATGCGTACGACGCGGATGCGTTCGTTGACCACGCCGAGCAGGTCGGCGAGCGCGCCGTTGCCGGAGGCCTCGGCCAGGCGCACGTGGAAGCTCTCGTCCAGCAGGACGAACCCGGGGTCCGGGTCGGGGGTGTCGGCGCGCAGGGCGCGCCAGTCCTCGCGCAGCGACTCGATGATGTCGGCGTCGTGGCGCGTGCCCAGCTCCTGCGGACGCAGCATCGCGGACATCTCCAGCGAGCGGCGCACCTCGTAGAGCTGACGGATCTCGACCAGGTTGGGCGCGGCCGGCGCGTACCCGCCGTCGGGCAGGCGCTCCACGAGGCGCTCGGCGTGCAGCCGGGCCAGGGCCTGGCGCACCGGCGTGCGGGACACTGCCAGCAGGGCCGCGAGGCGCTCCTCGCCGAGCCGGATGCGCAGCGGGAACTCGCCCACGAGCAGCCGGCGCTTCAGCTCGGCGTACGCCCGCTCGCCCGCCTGGCCTCTCTCCGCTGTATACAGCGCTGGATCCATATGGAGAAGCTAGGTTTCGCCCACGTCGCGCAGATATCGCGATGGTTAGAACTGTGTGGCACGACCGGGCTAATGCGACAAAAGGCATCGCCCTCCGGTCCCGCTTCGGGACCGGAGGGCGACCGTCAATCCATGGGGGACGGCAGAAGCCCCAGGATCAGACGCTGATCTTGCCCGCGCCGGCGCCCGACTGCACGATGGACTTCACCGAGCTGGCCGCGTCCAGGCTGTAGGAGTACGGGATCGACGCGACGGAGCCGCCGGTCTGGCCCGAACCGGACCCGGTCAGGTAGTTGTTGCGGGCCACCAGCGAACCGGCCGACGACGAACCCTCACCCAGGTGGTACGGGTCGGCGACATTCTCGAAGTAGTTGCTCTCCACGAGAACGCCGGCACCCTCGGTGGACGCCACGCCGTAGCCGGAGTTGGACCGGTAGTAGTTGTTGTACACGTGCACCGGGTTGCCGAAGCGGACCCGCGGGTGCCGCTGCGTGGTGCCGTCGAAATAGTTGTGGTGGTAGGTCACCCGAAGGTGGCCGCGGTCCTCGCTGCCGTTGTCGTCGCTGTGACCGAGCAGCATGGACTTGTCGTGGTTGTAGACGCGGTTCCAGGAGATCGTCACGTAGTCCGAGGCCCGCTTGACGTCGACGGCGCCGTCGTACCCGTTGGAGAACGAGTTGTGGTCGATCCACACCCGCGTCGAGTACTGCACGTTGATCGCGTCGTCGTTCCAGCCCGTGAAGTTGATGTTCCGGACGATGACGTTGCTGGCATTGGAGATGTTCAGGCCGCAACCGGTGATGGTCGCGCCGCTGTTGCCGAGGATCGACTTGTTCGACCCGACGGTGATCATGCCCGAGCAGGAGATGTTGCCCGAGACCCGGACCACGCGCGCGGTCGTGCCGGACAGGGCGCTGGACAGCGCGGAGGAGCTGGTCACCGTCGTGGCTGCGGCGCTGCCACCGCCGGTGGTGCCGCCGCCCTGGGTGGCCCAGCCGACCAGCCCGGTCGTGCTGGTGCCGCCACCGCCGCCGCCCGTGGTGGGCGTGGTGCCGCCGGTGCCGACCTGGATCATCTGCCACTGCTGGTTGGCCCCGTCGAGGTCGGCGTACTGCGACACGATGCCGCCGTCGGCCGTCGACCACTCCCACAGGTCCAGGGCCTTGCCGGAGTGCCGGTTGATGAAGCGGATGTAGCCGCCGGACGAGTCCTTCACCGCGAAGTGCTGCTTGGTGTCGCTGCTCGCGGTGGTCTGGATGACCTGCGCGCCGTCGGTGGCGTTGGGCACCGCGACGACCTTGCCGCTGTGCCGGTTGCGGAGCTGGTAGTAGCCCGAGCCGACGCTGACGAACTGGAACTGCTGGTTCACGGCGTCGGTGCGGGTGTACTGCCGGATGTTGCCGCCGTCGGCGGTCGACCACTCCCAGAGGTCCATCGCCTTGCCGCTGTTGCGGTTGACGAACACGTACCAGGCGCTGGTGTTGATGGTCGCGGCGTCGGCCCGGGTGATGGCGAACGCGCCGACGCCCGCCGTGATGGCGAGCGCGGTTCCGATGATGGCGGGCAGCCGCCACCGGCGCTTGCCGGCGGCGGTTCGGGCTTGGGTCATGGGGACACTCCCGGTTAGGTGCGAACGGATGCGTCCGGGGCCGCGTGGTGGCGCGTCTCGCCCCGCCGCCTGCCGATCGCAAGCTGACTGCATTACCGCACCTCGCACGCGTTGTGAACTCGCGTGGCCCGTCGAGGAAAACGCTTTCCGCGATGCTAGAGGGACGCAACGACAAATGTCAATCCTGTCACACTCCGCCTACCGTTACGCCGCCCGCGTCGGGCATGCTGTCCCCCATCGCCCGTGATCACCTGTATGGGAGGCCGGATGCGCAGCCGGGAACTGACCCTGGGACGCACCTTCGCGGTGGTCTTCGACCACGGTGAGGACTTCATGACGGCACTGCGCGAGTTCTGCGCGGCCAACGACGTGCGCCAGGGCTACGTGCCCGGCTTCCTCGGCGCGTACAGCAGCGCCGACCTGGTCGCCACCTGCGAGGCGCCGGCCGACCCGGTCGCTCCCGTGTGGACGAGACTCCAGGTGGAGTACGTCGAGGCGATCGGCTGCGCGACCCTGGCCTGGGACCCGGACGCCGAACGGGTCGTCCCCCACGTGCACCTCGCCACGGGCGTCAAGCGTTACGCCGCCGCCGGGCACACGAGTCACCTGCTGGGCGCGACCGTCCAGTTCGTCAACGAGCTCTTGGTCTTCGAGGTCGTCTCCCCGCAGCTACGCCGCCCACCCCGCCCCGACCTCTACAACATCCCGGTCCTGTCCCTGGAGGACTGACCACCGCAACGCCTGCCGCGGGTGCCAAGATCTCGATTCTGTGCACCGGAGTGCAGCTGGGCTGCACGTCCTGCCACAAGACAGTGACCTTGATACCGCAGCGCGAACGACATGTCGGATCCGCCGCAAATCGCGCGGCGCCTCGCGCCCGCAGCCGTAGATCATGAAGTTCGAGTGCCGCGCCGAGGGGAGGCGCGGGGTCAGAAGCGGAAGTGGACGAAGACCCGGCCGAAGTTCTTGGAGTCCTTCTCCACGCGGTGGTAGAGGGCCTTGATCTCTTTCTGGTCCAGGAACCGGAGCACGCGCTTCTTCAGCTGGCCCGAGCCCTTGCCAGGAATGATCTCGACGAGCTCGGCCTTCTTGCGGATCGCCTCGTCGATGATCCCGCGCAGCGCGCGGTCGATGTCCTGACCACGGTTGTAGATGTCGTGCAGATCGAGCTTGAGCTTCACGCCAGAAGAACCTACCCGTTACCTTTCAGTGCGCTTTAGCGGGCACACGATCGGTAGTCCTGCCTTGCGGTGGGACGGTCCCGGTCTGATCGGCGGTTGCCGTGCCGGGTTCACGGTTCGTAGCCACCTGCCCGCGTAGGCGGTCTTCTGGTCGGCTCCACGTGCTGCCACCGGGCCACTCCCGGCGGTGGTGACCTTTACCGCGAGCGCGGCGAGGTTTCGCGCGGCATTGTGGTCGCGGTCAAGGACCATGCCGCAGGTGCTGCAGGCGCGCGCCAACCCATCCAACCCGGTGTTGAACGCTTCCTTCGAACACTCCCGCCACCACGGGGCAACCTCCTGCTTGGCGGCGTTCCACGCCCGCCGCAACCCCGGCAACGTCCACGAGATCGACTCCGTCAGCTGGTCATCCGCGATCCCGTACGACCGTTCCGCCGCCCGCTGATCCATGACCGCTTTCACCCGCGCCAACGCCCAGTTGTCGGCAACCCGTGCCGCACCCGCGTGGGCCAGGGCCGCCCGTTCCTGGCTGGGGGTCAGGTCGAGAGCGAACCGGTACGCCTGAATCGTCATACCCGCACCTCCCACCGCACCGTTCCCGAGCGTCCCAGACGGGTCTGACAACCCCGACAGGCCAGCCCTCAAGCCCACTCGCGACCGCCAAAGCGCACCGCAACGGCACCCGTTGACTACCCCTTCCGGTCACGGACCGGCGACGGCGGCCCGACCGGCGGAGCTGAGGACCTTGTGCGCCGCGATCCGCATGTCGCAGGGGGCGGGTCGACCGCAGGCCCGGCAGCAGCCGGTCCAGGAGACCTCGGTGTGGGCCGTGAGGACCCGCCGCGCGGCGGCCAGCCGCTCGGCCGAATATTGCGAGTACGTCAGCTCGGAGAGCGGGTGGTCGCTGATCATGTTCGACTCTCCGGCGTGGTGCCCGTGATGAGCATGGCGTAGAGCGCGTCCGGACAGGGCCACTCGGCCCCGCAGTCGATGCAGACCCGGCGGACGACCGGGCGGGCGGCGTGGATGTCGAGGATGTCGCGTGCCTGGGCGACGTCGGCCCGGGAGGCCAGTGACGACAGTGGCACGGAGAGGTCGCGGTTCATCCGGTGGGGGTCCCGTCGCGGTTCGGCTAGTCCATCGCCCCCGGTCAGCATGGGTGTCTCCGATCTGTCGCCACTAAAGGTGATGTCAGCAACGCTATGCGTCAACGTTATGGCATAAGTTTGCCTCACGCAGCGCGATCGGGCGATTTCGCCACGCGATTCCCTCCCGCCCTGCTTGCTCCCCGTCGTCCAGAACACGAGACTGTGCCCGGAAGGAGAGGCCCATGCCGAAGCCGATCGGTCCGACCATTCCACGATGGCAACTCGGCGAGCAGCTTGCCCGGCTGCGCGACGAAGCGGACCTGTCACAGGCCGAGATGGCCAAGCGGCTCGGCTGCTCGGTTAGCAAGATCCAAAAGATCGAGGCCGGCGATGTGGGCATCGTGCGCGCGGAACTCCTCGCGATGCTCGACGCGTACGACGCGACAGAGGATCCCTTACGCACGGAGCTCCTGGAACTGCAACGTCTCGGCAAGCAACGCGGCTGGTGGTCAACCTTCGGCCAGCTCCCCACGCCCTTCGCCACCCTGCTCGGCATGGAGAGCGCCGCCACCAGCATCAGCGTTTTCGAACCCACCATCGTGTACGGGCTCCTGCAGACCCGCGAGTACACGACCGAACTCATCCGGGCGGCGCAGCCGGAACTGGCCGACGCCGACCGACAATGGCGCATCCGTCACGCGCGGCAGCAGCTCGTGCTCGGCGATGATCCCCCCGCCATACAGGTCATCCTCGACGAGGCCGCCCTCCGCCGTCCCGTGGGCAGCCCCGAGGTTATGCGCGCGCAGCTGGAAAGTCTCCTCTCCCTGCCGCGTCATGTCACTCTGCAGGTCGTTCCCTATGAGGCGGGCGCATATCCGGGCCAACTCGGATCGTTAGCGATATTCGAGTTTCCCGAACGTCTGCATTCACCCGTGGCGTACGCCGAGACGCAGGCAGGAAACCTTTACATTGAAAAGGAGGAGGACCTGCACCGATGCATGGTCCGGTTCGACCGGATCATGGACACGGCACTCAGCATCTCGGATTCCTCAGCGTTTATCGCGAGGATCGCTCAACAAACCTGAATTGTACGAGGAGAAACAATAGTGAGCCTGGATCTGAATGGAGCCTGGACGAAGAGCACGCGGTCGGCCGGCAACGGCAACTGCGTCGAGGTGGCGGCCGACGGCGTGAGCGTAGCCGTCCGGGATTCGAAGAATCTCGATGTGACCCCGCTGGTCTTCTCCCGTGATTCCTGGGTCACGTTCATCTCCGCGATCAACGCCGGCGAGTTCGACCTGCGCTGACCGGGGCACGCATTCGGCTCCCCGTCGCCCGACCGGGCGACGGGGAGCCGCGTTGTTACCGGCCAGGAAATCGCAATGATCAAGGGGTGGTCCGAGCGGGCATCAAGGCCCTACCCTGCAGGGACCCATCGAGAGCGTGACGACAATCACGCGAGGTGAAACCTAAGGATGCCCCCGATGACGTTGGCCCTCCCATACCGGTCGATCCCGGACATGTTCCTCCAGCGCGTCGCCTCGACGCCCGACAAGGACGCCCTCGGCTATCCCACGGCTGACGACGGGATCGGCTGGCTGAACTGGGCCCAGGTCGGCACGCGTGCCACCGCCATCGCCGCCGGGCTGCGCCAGCTCGGCGTGCGCCACGAGGACCGGGTCGCCATCCTGGCCTCGACCCGCCTGGAGTGGGTGCTCGCCGACCTCGGCGTCATGTGCGCGGGCGCCGCGACGACGACCGTCTACCCCACCACCGAGCCCGAGGACGCGGCGTTCATCCTCGCCGACTCCGGCTCCAAGGTGCTCATCGCAGAGAACAACGACCAGGCCGCCAAGGTGGCCGGGGCCGACCTGCCCGAGCTGACGCACATCATCATCATCGACGGCGAGCCCACGGCCGACGCGTCCGTGCCCGTACTCTCGCTGGCCCGGATCGAGGCCGACGGCGCCGCCGCCCTCGCCGCGGAGCCCGACCTCGTCGCCAACCTCGTCGAGGAGATCGGTCCGGACGATCTGGCCACCCTCATCTACACCTCCGGCACGACCGGCCGACCCAAGGGCGTCGAACTGCTGCACGGCGGCTGGGTCTGGGAGGGCGTGGCGCAGGCCGACGTCGACCTGCTGCGCGCCGACGACCTGCAGTACCTGTGGCTGCCGCTGTCGCACTCGTTCGGCAAGACGCTGCTCTGCGGCGTGCTGCACGCGGGCGTGAAGACCTATGTGGACGGCCGCGTGGACAAGCTCGTGGTGAACCTCGCGAAGGTCCAGCCCACGCTGCTGTGCTCGGCGCCGCGCGTGTTCGAGAAGGTCTACAACGCCGCGGTCACCAACGGCACCTCCGCGGGCGGGCTCAAGGCCAAGATCTTCGGTTGGGCCGTGCGCACCGGCAAGGCCAAGGTCGCGCTGGAGCAGGCCGGCAAGCCGGTGCCCGCCGGCCTGGCGCGCAAGCACGCGATCGCCACCAAGCTCGTCTTCTCCAAGCTGCAGGCCCGTCTCGGCGGGCGCATCCGGGTGCTCGTCTCCGGCTCGGCGCCGCTGAGCCCGCAGATCTCGGAGTTCTTCTCCGCGGCCGGCCTGCCGATCCTGGAGGGGTACGGCCTCACCGAGTCGTCGGCCGGCAACTTCGTCAACCGCCCCGGCGGGCTGCGTATCGGCACGGTCGGCCAGGCGCTCGGCGACCTCGAGGCGAAGATCGACACCGACGGTGAGGTGCTGCTGCGCGGCGTGCCGGTCATGCGCGGCTACCACAACCTGCCCGACGAGACGGCCGCCGCGTTCACCGAGGACGGCTTCTTCCGCACCGGCGACATCGGCGAGATCGACGCCGACGGCTACCTGCGGATCACCGACCGGAAGAAGGACCTCATCAAGACCTCGGGCGGCAAGTACGTCGCACCGAGCCACATCGAGGGCCTGTTCAAGTCGCTGGCGCCGCTCGTCTCGCAGGCCATCGTGATCGGCCAGGCGCGCAACTACTGCACCATGGTCGTCACGCTCGACCCGGACTCGCTGGCCACCTGGGCCAAGGGCACCGACCTGGAGGGCAAGCCGTACGCCGAGCTCGTCGCGGCGCCCGCGACCCAGGCGGTGGTGGCTGGCTATGTGGACCAGTTGAATGAGAAGCTCAACCGCTGGGAAACGATTAAGAAGTTCTCGATCCTGCCGCGCGATCTGTCCATCGCCGACGGTGAGCTGACGCCCTCGCTGAAGATCAAGCGCCGGGTGGTCGAGGCCAGCTTCGCGCAGGAGATCGAGTCGATGTACGAAGGCACGGTCGCCCAGATCTGACGGGGTGGGCGGCCGCCCACCCGATTCAGTGGAGGACATCCCCTCATGCAACCGAGCGACCCGACCCCGCCGCCCGCGCCGGGCGGCGGGGCGCGACCCGCGCTGGACTGGCCCCTGACGCTGGGCGACGCCCTGTTGATCGGCGGTGGTGCGCTGATCTTCCTGTTCTCGTTCGCGCCGTTCATCTCCTCCAGTACGCCGTCGGTGTTCGGCCGCGGCGACAGCTACGACGACTGGTGGAACGCCTGGTCGCTGCAGCTCTTCATGGTGCCGCTGACGCTGTTCGTGGTCGCGGCCGGTCTGCTGCTCATCGGCCTCGGCCTGAGCCGCAAGTTCTGGTCGCCCGACCGGGAGGTCCTCGGCTTCAAGCCCGGTCAGCTCGCCGTCGGCATCGCGCTGTTCGCGTTCCTGGTCATGCTGGGGTACGCGCTGTCGCGCAAGACGGTCTACATCTCGTTCTCGTGGGGCGGGGCGTTCATGCTGATCGGGGCGCTCGCCGCCGCGGTCGGCGCGTTCCTCAACCACTTCGGCGTCGGCGGGCTGCTGCCGCTGCCCAACCTGCGCAAGCCGGCCGCTCCGGCCGCGCCGACCTACCCGGTGGCGCCGACCCAGGCGTTCCCGGCCGACCAGTACCCGGGCGGGCAGGCGGCCCCGCCGCCCCCACCGCCGCAGCAGTGAGCGACGCGGGGGCGGCCGGTGGTCCGGCCGCCCCCGCTCGTTGACGGATCTCCGGTACGGTCCCTGCGGTGAGCGCACTGACCGTTGACCAGCCCACACGGACCGCGCGGGCGGGCGCGCCGGCCTGGCCGGCGGCGGTGTTCCTGGCCGTGGTCGCGGTGGTCGCCCTGCGGGCCGGGCACACGCCGTGGGGGGACATCGCCCGGTACGCCGGCTATCTGGCGTACGCCGTGGTGCTGCCCGGCACGCTGGTGTTCCGGGCCCTGCGGCGGACGCCGCACACGCTGCTGGAGGACCTCGCCTACGGCGCCGTCACCGGGCTCACGCTGGAGATCGGCGCCTGGGCCGCGCTCTCGGCGGCCGGCCTGCGGTCCTGGCTGTGGGCCTGGCCGCTCGGCGTCGTGGCCGCCTTCGTCGCCGTGCCGCGGCTGCGGGGGCACTGGCGGGTGCGCGGGTACACGCCCGTGCCGGCGGCCGTGGCCTGGGCGGTCGCGGCCGTGGGGGCGGGCTTCCTGGCGTACCTCTGGGTGGTGTTCCTGCGACCGACGCCGATCGTGCCCGGCGGCGAGGATCAGGCGCTGTACGTCGACCTGCCGTTCCAGCTGTCGCTGGCCGGGGAGGCCAAGCACCACTTCCCCATGCACGTGCCGCAGGTCGCCGGGGAGCCGCTGCACTACCACGTGTTCGCGTTCGCGCATCAGGCCATGGCCTCGCTGGTCAGCGGCGTCGACCTGACCGCCGTCGTGTTCCGGCTCGACGTGCCCGCCCTGTGCCTGCTCGCCATCGTGGCGCTCGTGGTCACCGGCTGGCGGGTCAGCGGCCGGGCGTGGGTCGGGGTGGGCGCCGCCGCGCTCACCTTCACGGTCGGGGAGTTCGGCTTCGCGGACCCGGTTACCTTCCCGTTCGGCACGATCGCCACGTTCATCGTCTGGAGCAGCCAGTCGATGACGTACTCCTGGGTGCTGCTCATCGCGGTCGTCGGCGTGCTCGCGGACCTGGTGGCCCGCGGACCTGAGCACCGCGTGCCGGCGCTGGGTCGCGGCGGGTGGGTCCTGTTCACGCTGCTCGCGGTCGCGTCCGTCGGGGCCAAGGCCAGCTCGCTGCCGGTGGCGCTCGGCGGGCTCGCGGTGCTGGGCGCCTGGCGGCTGGTCACCCGCCGGCGGATCGGGTGGGAGGTGGCCGCCGCGTCCGGCATCGGGGTGGCCGCGCAGGTGTTCGGCAACGCGGTGCTGTTCGCGTTCGAGACGCACGGCATGACGGTGCGGCCGCTGTGGGGGCCGGACCGGTTCTTCCCCGAGGGCGGCGGGGCCGCGGCCGTCGCGGGCATCGCGCTCGCGTTCACCGCGGTCATGCTGCTGCGGCTGGCCGGGCTGCCCGTGCTGCTGCGGCTGCGCGGGCGACGCCTCGGCGACGCGGAGGTGCTGCTCACCGGTGGGATGCTGGCCGGCATCGGGGCGTATCTGGTGTTCGCGCACCCCGGCGACGCCAACCAGTACTTCATCCGGGCCGGCTGGATGTTCGGGGTGGTCGCGTCGGCGTGGGGCTGGGTGCTGGCCGCCGAGCGGTCCGGGCTCGCGGGCTCCGGCGCGGCGGCGCGGCAGTGGCGCGGCTGGCTCGCCTTCGGCGCCGCGCTTGTCTGCCTCGGGCTGCTGTGGGCTCAGTTCACCTACGCCGCCGACCAGACCGCCGCGGCGGGCGCGTTCGGGCCGCTCGTGCCGGCGCTGAGCTGGCTGCTGGTGCTCGCGATCGTCGCCGCCGTGGCCGGCCTGTGGTGGCGGGCGGTGGCCACCGGTCCGCTGCGCGACCTGCGGGGCCGGGGCGGCTTCGTGCTGCTCACGGCGGTGCTGCTCGCGGGGGCGCCGGGCCTGGTCATGGAGGCGCGCACCGGGTGGTCGCACCCGAACGGCGGCGGCTACGCCCCGGTGGGGCTGCCGGCGAGCCGGGTCGAGGCGGCCCGCTGGCTACGCGACCACAGCGACCCGGACGACGTCGTCGCCACGAACGCGCACTGCCTCTACCGGACGGCGTCCGGCGCCTGCGACTCCCGCTCGTTCTGGATCTCGGCGTACGCGGAGCGCCGGGTGCTTGTCGAGGGCTGGCTGTTCGCGCCGCGCGCGACCGCGGCGGGGGCCTTCACCACGGGCGTCTACACGCCGTTCTGGGACGACGAGCTGCTCGCCCTCAACGACGCGGCGTTCGCGGCGCCGACCGCCGACGGGCTCGCGGCGCTGCGGGACACACACGGGGTGCGGTGGCTGCTCGCGGACCACACGTCGGCGGACGGGCCCGAGTCCGAGGGGCTCGCTTCCCTGGCTGCCAAGGTCTTCGACAACGGCCGGGTGGCGATCTACCGGATGCCGGGCTAGTCGCAGCTCTCGAGAACGGCGTCCGCGCGGCTCAGGGCGTCGTCGAAGTCCAGGCCGCGGATCAGGGCCCGCACCTCGTCGAGTACGGCCGGGGTGACCGACAGCGCGGTGCACCCGGCGCCGATGAGCAGCGGCGCCACCCACGGGTCTGCGGCGGCGTCCCCGCAGACGGTCACCGGGATGTCGGCGCCCCGGCCCGCCG
Source organism: Luedemannella flava (assembly GCF_039528515.1). Classification (NCBI taxonomy): domain Bacteria; kingdom Bacillati; phylum Actinomycetota; class Actinomycetes; order Micromonosporales; family Micromonosporaceae; genus Luedemannella; species Luedemannella flava. The sequence goes on along the minus strand of NZ_BAAALT010000054.1, from coordinate 15,815 downwards.
CACAGACCTGCGCGATCGCGGCCAGCACGGGCGGGTCGGCGGTGCGGCGCGCGGTCAGCGCCGGGTCGCGCCGGTCGATGCCGAGGATCGCGGCCGTCAGGTCGTTGGTGCCCAGCGAGAGGAAGTCGGCCTCGGCGGCGATCTCCTCGACGGACTCCACCGCCTCGGGCAACTCGATCATGGCGCCCAGCGGCGGGGCCGGCACGCCGACCGCGGCGGCCGCGGCCTCCAGCAGCTTGCGGCAGGCGCGCAGCTCGGACACGTCCGCCACCATCGGGATCATCACGCTGAGCTGCACGTCCGCCTCGGCCGCCGCGCGCAGGACGGCCTCGAACTGGTCGCTGAACGCCTCCGCCGCCGCCAGCATCAGCGGCAGGCCCCGGCCGAGCCGCCCGGACAGGCCGGCCGCCAGGAACGGCGGCAGCTTGTCGTCGGCGAAGTCGAGCGTGCGGACGGTCACCGGCAGCCCGGCGAGCGGGCGCAGCACCGGGACCAGGTGGTCCAGGTGCTCGTCGACCGTGGGCCACCGGGCGGCCGACAGGAACGGCAGCTCCGTGCGGACCAGGCCGACCCCCTCGGCGGCCGTGACCACGGCGGCGCCCGCGTCGGCGGCGCTGCCCACGTTCGCCTGCAGGCCCACGGGGTGCCCGTCGAGGGTGACCGTGGGCAGGGTGCGCGCCTCGGCGAGGACGCCCCGGCGCAGCCGGGCCCGCTGGATCGCGTCGCGGGCCTCCGCCCGGTCGAGCATGCCCGGTGCGACCGTCAGCCGGCCCGTGGCGCCGTCCAGCAGCGCCTCGACGCCGTCCGGCACGGCCAGCGCCTCACCGGGCAGGCCGAACACGATGGGGATGCCCAGGGCGCGCGCCACGGTGGCCGCGTGGCCCGTGGCGCCGCCGACGACGGACGCGGCGCCGGCCACGTCCCCGGGTGTCATGAGCAGGTCGTCCGCCGTCACCTCGATGGCCGTCACGATGAGAGGGCCGCCGGGGACGTCCGTGTCCCCGCCGGGTCGGCTCGCACGGTGGATCCGGCCCAGCGCGACGCCCGGCGCGCCCGGCTGCCCGTGGAAGACCTCACGGCCCACGTCGCTCATGGCACGGAAAGGACGAATCGGGCGGGCACGGTACTCCTTGTTCGGACGGTTCGGCGACGGCCGCACCAGCGTAGGCCGCCGAACCCAGAAAGCGCTCCCCCGCCCGGGTGGCTGACCTCGGACAGGACTCCGACGGCGGCTCAGGCGAGGGGGTCGTAGACCGGCGGAACACGCCGTCGGCTCGCCCCGACGGCCGTACTCACGAGAACCCCGATCGTGATTCCGACAGCGAGGTTGACGGTCGCCGTGGCCAGCTGGCTGGCCAGTGACTGGTCGAGCGACAGCGGTACGAGCATCGCGGCGGCCGTGGCGAGCCCGATGATCCAACCGAAGTAGACGTGCGGCCGCGGGGTGGTCAGCACCAGCACGTAGGCGAGCCCGGTCGCGAGAATCCCGGCGAGTACGGCCAGCGCCGCGTAGCTGAGCAGCGACGGCTCGACGACCCTGCCCGACGGGCGGGCGCTGAGCATCGGGATGTCCAGCACCCCGCGCACGAACAGGTACCCGACGGCGGCCACGCCGCCGGCCACCAGGGAGGCCGCGATCCCGCCGGCCCACAGCCGGCCCGGGTCGACCCCGCCGCGCGGTGGTACCGGACCGGTTCCATACGTCGCCATGACTCACCCCGGCTCCACCGTAAGCGCCCGATAGAGCCGATATGGCCCGAATCGGGCAACGGCGTGGACGTCAGCGCACCGGGTGACCCGCCGCCCGCAGCTCGTCCTTGACGGCGCCGACGCTGAGCTCGCCGAAGTGGAAGACGCTGGCCGCCAGGACCGCGTCGGCGCCGGCCGACACCGCCGGCGGGAAGTCCGCCACCGCGCCCGCGCCGCCGCTGGCGATCACCGGGATGTCCACGACCTCGCGCACCGCGCGGATCAGCTCGATGTCGAAACCGTCCTTGGTGCCGTCGCGGTCCATCGAGTTCAGCAGGATCTCCCCCGCGCCCAGCTCGGCCACCCGCGCGGCCCACCCGACGGCGTCTATACCCGTCCCGCGCCGGCCGCCGTGCGTGGTCACCTCGAAGCCGCTCGGCGGCCCGTCGGCCCGGCGTACGTCCAGGGACAGGGTGAGCACCTGGTTGCCGAACCGGTCGGCGATCTCGGCGATCAGCTCGGGGCGGGCGATCGCCGCCGTGTTCACGCCGACCTTGTCGGCACCGGCGCGCAGCAGGGTGTCCACGTCGCCGACCGAGCGGACGCCGCCGCCGACGGTCAGCGGGATGAACACGCTCTCGGCCGTGCGCGAGACCACGTCGAGCATCGTGGCGCGCGCGTCGGAGGAAGCGGTCACGTCGAGGAAGACGACCTCGTCGGCGCCGGCGGCGTCGTAGACGGCGGCCAGCTCGACCGGGTCGCCGGCGTCGCGCAGGTCCAGGAAGTTGATCCCTTTGACCACCCGCCCCGCGTCAACGTCCAAACAGGGGATCACACGCACCGCGACGGTCATGCAGAGCAGGGTAGTCGACGCTCCCGGTGCACCCCGGGCCGCTGGGTATCGTTACGGGCGTGACCATCCCCCTCGACGCCCAGCACCACAGCCGGATCCGGACGTTCCACCCCCGTCGGGGCCGGACGGGCACGCGGCGGGCGGAGGCGCTGGAGCGGCTCTGGCCGGACTTCGGCCTCGACATCCCCGCCGACGCGGACCTGCGCCGCCCGGTCGACCCCGCCGCGGTCTTCGGCCGGGTCGCCCCCGTCGTGCTGGAGATCGGCTGCGGGATGGGTGACGCGGCGGTGGCCATGGCGGCGGCCGACCCCGACCGCGACTACCTTGCCGTCGACGTGCACACGCCGGGGCTGGGCCGGGTGCTCACCGAGATCGAGGACCGAGGGCTGACCAACCTGCGGGCCGTGCGGGGCGACGCGCTCGACCTGGTCCGCGACTGCCTGCCGGCGGCCAGCCTCGCGGCCGTGCACGTCTTCTTCCCGGACCCGTGGCCCAAGGCCCGCCACCACAAGCGGCGCCTGGTGCAGCCGGCGGCGGTGGCGCTGCTGGCCGACCGCCTCGCACCGGGCGGACACCTGCTCTGCGCCACCGACTGGGCCGACTACGCCGAGCAGATGCTCGAGGTGCTCAGCGCCGAGCCGACGCTGCACAACCTGCACGACGGCGCGGCGCCCCGGCTGGCGACCCGGCCCGTCACGGTGTTCGAGCGGCGGGCGTTGGCGGCCGGCCGGCAGATCGCCGACTTCGCCTTCGCCCGCCGGCCCTGATCACGGGTTGGCGAGGACCGCGAGCGCCTCGGGTACGGTGAACGCGCCCGCGTAGATCGCCTTGCCGGTGATGACGCCCTCGACGCCGACCGACTCCAGCGAGGCCAGGGCGCGCAGGTCGTCCAGGGTGGACACACCGCCCGACGCGATCACCGGGGCGTCGGTGTGCGCGCACACCTCGCGCAGCAGGTCCAGGTTCGGACCGGTCATCGTGCCGTCGCGGCGGATGTCGGTGACCACGTAGCGGGCGCAGCCGGCCTTGTTGAGCCGGTCGAGCACCTCGAACAGGTCGCCGCCGTCCTGGGTCCAGCCGCGCGCCGCGAGCGTGCGGCCGCGCACGTCGAGCCCTATGGCCACGCGGTCGCCGTACTCGGCGACGACGCGGTCGCACCAGACCGGGTCCTCCAGGGCGGCGGTGCCGATGTTGACCCGGGTCGCGCCGGTGGCGAGCGCGGCCCGCAGCGACTCGTCGTCACGGATGCCGCCGGACAGCTCGACCTTCACGTCGAGGCGCTTGACCACGTCGGCGAGCAGCGCCGCGTTGGAGCCGCGCCCGAACGCCGCGTCGAGATCGACCAGGTGGATCCACTCAGCGCCGCCGCGCTGCCAGTCCAGCGCCGCCTCCAGCGGGTCGCCGTACCCGGTCTCCGAGCCCGCCTCGCCCTGCACCAGGCGCACGGCCTGGCCGTCGGCGACGTCCACCGCCGGGAGCAACTGCAACGTCATGTGCTTACCTTTCAATGGGTCCGGCGGCCGAAGAAGATCACGACCAGCACCGGCACGGCCACAATCGCGAGCAGCGTCAGCGCGATGCGCACCGCCCACGAGTCCAGCATGAGCCAGACCGCCGCCAGCGCGAGCACGGTCATCGTGGTGATCACCAGCCGCTCGCCGCCACTGCGTCGGGGCAACATCCGGCCGGTGCGCCGGTCCGGCACGATCCGCCGGTAAAGGGTACGCGGCGCGAGCGACCGCCGCAGCGACCGCCACCGGGCCCGGCGCGCCACCTGCCGCGCACGACGGGCGCGCTGGACAGCCTCCTCGGCCTCCCGCTCCGCCCGCCGCTTCGCCCGCTCCTTGCTCACCGCGGGTTCACAGCGAGCGCACCCAGTTGGCGAGCAGGCGGGCGCCCGCGTCGCCGGACTTCTCCGGGTGGAACTGGGTGGCGCACAGGCTGCCCACCTCGACGGCCGCGACGAAGTCCTGGCCATGGTTCGCCGTCGTCACCGCCACGCCGGCCTCGGCGAGCGCCGGACCGGGCCGCGCGGCGTACGAGTGGACGAAGTAGAACCGGGTGTCCGCGTCGGCGCCGTCGAACAGCAGGCTGCCGGGCGGCGGGGTGACCGTGTTCCAGCCCATGTGCGGGACCACGTCGGCCTCCAACCGCACCACGCCACCGGGCACCAGGCCCACGCCCTTGGTGACGACCCCGTGCTCCTCGCCGAAGGCGAACAGGATCTGCATGCCCACGCAGATGCCCAGGACCGGCCGGCCCGCCGCGACCCGCGCGGCGATGACCGGCGCGGCGCCGACGGCGTCGATGCCGGCCATGCACGCCGCGTACGCCCCGACGCCGGGCACGACCAGGCCGTCGGCAGCCTCGGCGGCGGCCAGGTCCGGGGTGACGGTCACGTCGGCGCCGGCCCGGATGAGGGCGCGCTGCGCCGAGCGCAGGTTGCCCGAGCCGTAGTCGAGGATGGTCACTCGGGGAGCAGCCACAGGACCCCTCCCGCCGCCGCGACCAGCGCGAGCGCGCCCATGACGAACAGCGTCGACCTGGCCGCGCCGTTCGTGCGCAGCTGGATCAGCCCACCGACCAGCAGCCCGGACAACCCGAGCAGCAGGATCGGGATCACGGAGCTCACAACACACCCTTCGTGCTGGGCACCGCGCCGCCCGGGTTCTCCACGCGTACCGCGTCGCGCAGGGCGCGCGCTACGGCCTTGAACTGGGCCTCGATGATGTGGTGGGCGTCGGGCTGCGCGCCGGGGCGGCTGGCCCGCACGACGTTGACGTGCAGCGTGACGCGCGCCGAGTGGCCGAACGACTCCCAGAAGTGGCGGGTCAGGCTCGTCGCGAACACCGGGCCGGTGCCGCCCACGAACGGGGCCAGGGTGGCCGGCTCGTCGTGCACCACGTACGGGCGACCGGACAGGTCGACGGCGGCCTGCACGAGGACCTCGTCGAGCGGCACCAGGGCGTCGCCGAAACGGCGTACCCCCGCCTTGTCCCCGAGGGCCTGGGCCAGCGCGGACCCGAGGGCGAGCGCGGTGTCCTCCACCGTGTGGTGGGCGTCGATGTGCAGGTCGCCGTCCGTGCGGACGGTGAGGTCCAGGCCGCCGTGCTTGGCGAGCTGGGCGAGCATGTGGTCGTAGAAGCCGACGCCGGTGCTGACGTCGTGCCGGCCGGTGCCGTCGACGTTGACCTCGACCCGGATCTTGGTCTCGGCGGTGGTCCGCTCCACCGTCGCGCTACGACTCATCGCTGCTCTTCTCCTGACCCACTGTCACAGTCTCTTTCGGTGCCGCGTTCCGTTGGTCCGCGACCACTTCCGCCATCGCCTCGAGGAACCACGTCGTCTCGTCGTGCGTGCCGGCCGTCACCCGCAGCCAGCCCGGCAGGCCCACGTCACGCACCAGCACGCTGCGGTCGAGCAGCGCCTGCCAGGTGGCCTGCTGGTCCCGCGTCGGCGTGGCGAACAGGACGAAGTTCGCGTCGCTGTCGGCGACCGTCAGGTCCAACGCGCGCAGCCCGGCCACGATGCGGTCGCGCTCGGTCTTGATCGCCTCGACCTGGGCGAGCAGCAGCGGCGAGTTCGCCAGGGCGGCGCGCGCGGCGGCCTGGGTCAGCGCCGATAGGTGGTACGGCAGGCGTACCAGCTGAACGGCCTGGACCACCGCGGGGTCGGCGGCCAGATAACCCAGCCGGACCCCCGCGAAGGCGAACGCCTTGCTCATGGTGCGCGTGACGATGAGCCGCGGATACTTCGGCAGCAGCGTCACAGCGCTCGGCGTGCCCTCGCGGGCGAACTCGCCGTAGGCCTCGTCGACCACCACGACGCCCGGCGCCTCGCGCGCCACGGACTCGATCACCTCGAGGTCGAGCGCGGTGCCGGTCGGGTTGTTGGGCGAGCAGAGGAACACGATGTCGGGCTGGTAGACCCGCACCAGCGACGACGCGCTCTCCGGGCGCAGCGCGAAGTCCGCGCCGCGCTGCGCGTCGTGCCACTGCGTCCCGGTGCCGGCCGCCAGAATCTCATGCATCGAGTACGACGGGGAGAAGCCCATCGCGAGGTGACCCGGCCCGCCGAACACCTGCAGCAACTGCTGCTGCACCTCGTTGGAGCCGTTGGCGGCCCACAGGTTGGCGCCCGTGAGCCCGTCGTGCCCGGTGGCCGCGCCCAGGTAGGCGGCCAGGTCGGCGCGCAGCGCCTCGGCCTCCCGGTCGGGGTAGCGGTTGAGGTCGCGCAGCACGGCGGCGAGCGCCTGCTCGACCGCCTCCGCGACCGGCTCGGGCAGCGAATACGGGTTCTCGTTGGTGTTGAGGCGGACCTCGACGTCGAGCTGGGGCGCCCCGTACGGGGAACGGCCCTTGAGCTCGGACCGCAGCGGCAGATCGTCCAGTGTGGTCATCGGCCCTGGCCCCGCAGCCGCGCGGTGACCGCCTGGCCGTGCGCGGGCAGGTCCTCGGCCTCCGCGAGGGTGACGACGTGGCGGGCCACGTCGGCGAGCGCCGCCTCGTCGTAGGTGATGACGTGGATGCCGCGCAGGAACGTCTGCGTCGACAGGCCGCCGCTGTGTCTGGCACAGCCGCCCGTGGGCAGCACGTGGTTGGACCCGGCGCAGTAGTCGCCGAGCGACACCGGCGAGTACGCCCCGACGAAGATCGCGCCCGCGTTGCGCACCCGGGCGGCGACCGCCCCCGCCTCGCGGGTCTGGATCTCCAGGTGCTCCGCCGCGTACGCGTCGACGACCGCGACGCCCGCGTCGACGTCGTCGACGAGGACGGTGCCCGACTGCGGGCCGGTCAGCGCCGTCTGGATGCGGCCGGAGTGCTTGGTGAGCGGCACCTGCCGGGCCAGCTCCTCGTCGACCGCGTCCGCCAGCTCGGCGCTGTCGGTCACGAGCACACTGGCCGCCGACGGGTCGTGCTCGGCCTGGCTGATCAGGTCGGCCGCGACGTGTACGGGGTCGGCCGTCGCGTCGGCCAGGATCGCGATCTCGGTGGGGCCGGCCTCGGCGTCGATGGCGACGACGCCGCGCACAGCCCGCTTGGCCGCCGTCACGTAGATGTTGCCGGGGCCGGTGATCAGGTCGACGGGCTCGCACTCGCCCGCGCCGTACGCCAGCACGGCGACCGCCTGGGCGCCGCCGACGGCGTAGACCTCGTCGACGCCCAGCAGCGCGCAGGCGGCGAGGACCCGCTCGTCGGGCAGGCCGGTCGGCTTCTGCGGCGGGCTCACCACGACGATGCTGTCGACGCCCGCCTCCTGGGCCGGCACGACGTTCATCACGACGCTCGACGGGTACATCGCCAGGCCGCCGGGGACGTAGAGGCCCACCCTGGTGACCGGGACGAACCGCTCGACCACGACGCCGCCGGGGACCACCTCGGTGGTGACGTCGGGGCGGCGCTGCTCGGCGTGGACCTTGCGGACCCGCTCGATCGCCACTTCGAGGGCTTCCCGGATATCGGGATCAAGGGCGGCCAGCGCGCGGGTCAGCTCGGCCGGGTCGACGCGCAGGCGCGCGGGGCGCACGCCGTCGAAGCGCTCGGAGTAGTCGTGGGCCGCGTTCTCGCCCCGATGCCGGACGTCAGCGATGATCGGCTCCACCGTGGCGAGCACGGAGGCGACGTCGACGGCGGCGCGCGGAAGGATGCCGCGGAGGGATCTCGGCGACGGCCGGGTCCCCCGCAGGTCGAGGCGTGTCAGCACCTGGCCGAGTCTAGTCGTGGCGCCTGGCCGGGTCGACACGGTCCAACGGGCGGGACAACGCCCTACACGGCGGGGCGGGCGCCGCCTAGGCTCGGGGGGTGACCCCGGCCCTGCCCCTGTTCCCCCTCGGCACGGTGCTCTTCCCCGGGCTGGTCCTGCCCCTGCACGTGTTCGAGGAGCGGTACCGGGCCCTCGTCCGCGACCTGCTCGCGGTCCCCGACGGGACGCCGCGCGAGTTCGGTGTGGTGGCGATCTCCTCCGGGTGGGAGGTCGAGGGCGGCACCGGCGCGGTCACCTTCCACGACATCGGCTGCACCGCCGAGCTGCGCCAGGTCACCGAACATCCCGACGGCCGGTTCGACCTGGTCACCGTGGGAAGGCGCCGGTTCGCCATCGACGAGGTGGCCCGGGCCGACGGGCCGTACCTGCGGGCCCGGGTGAGCTACCTCGCCGAACCGGACGACGACGCGGCGGCGGAGGCGCTGGTGCCCCGCGTGCTGGCGGTCTTCCGGACGTACCTGGCGCTGGTGCGCACCGACGCGGCCGAGCTGGCCGAGCAGCTGCCCGAGGACCCGACCGTGCTGTCGCATCTCATCGCGGCGACCGCGTCACTGACGCTCACCGAGCGGCAGGCCCTGCTGGCCGCGCCGGAGACCGCCGCCCGGCTGCGCGCGGAGCTCGCCATCCTGCAGCGGGAGGTCATCCTGCTGCGTCAGGTGCGGGCCGTCCCACTGCCGGTGTCCGAACTGCCCGTGACGCCCGGCCCGAACTGATCCTGCGTCCAGGCGTAGGTCGGCTCGGGGTCGGGTCCGCGCAGCGACGAGAACCGCGACCACCCCGCGCAGCACGTATAGGTGAACGCCGCGAACATCGCCTGGACCGCCAGCACGCCCGTCAGCTTCGGCGTCCACGGATGGGCGGCCGCGAAGTCCGTGGCCCGCAGGCCCAACGGCGCGAGCAGCCGCGTCCCCACGGTCGCGCTCTCGCGCAGCCGCTCGAACTCCGCCAGCCCGATGTGCCGCCCGACATACCAGGCCAGCCATGCCGAGCCGAGGCTGCCGAGCACCAGCCCGGCCAGCAGCACCGGCCCACGCCAGCGCCGCAGCGCCAGCCACACGATCACCGCGAGCAGGATGCCGGCCCCCGCGCCGAGCAGCATGAACCACCCGTCCGCCGCGATGACCTGCTCCGGCTCCGCGTCGGCATAGGTGAACCCGCCGTCCACCCGCACAATCGGGATGCGCGGCGCGAGCGCCGCCCACAGCCACCCCAGCGGCGCGCCGAACGCCGCGACCACAACCCCGGTGAGTACGCCCACCAGCACGTCAGCCAGGGGCGTCGAGTCCGACGCCGGCGCGGTGGCGACCCACCGGCCGTCCCCACCCGTCCCCCAGGCCTGCCCCTCGTAACCACCCGCGCCCGACACCCCGTAGCCGACGGGCTGAACTGCGTAGCCGGGCTGACCCGGGTAGCCGGGCTGACCCGCGTCGGCATCGGGCTGGCCAGCAACCGGCGCCGCGACGCCACCGTCCTGGGGGGCACCCCACGTCGGGGGAGCCACCGGCGCGTCGCTCTCGGCGGCGCGCCCCGCGTCGCCGGAGCCGTCGGACGGGTCGTGCCGCTCTGCGGGACCGGTGGGTGGAAACGTCACCGCGTGATCCTCTCAGGCCCCCGCCCGCCAGCACACCCGACCCGGCTCAGCTCCCACCCACCCGAGCGACCCCACCTCCGCCCACCCCACGGATCGCTCTCCCGGCGGACGCCACCGCGCTTCCGTCACCACAGGCCCACAGTTACCGGGCAGCACCCGGTCCGCCCCGCCAGATGATCACAGTTGGCGCACGGCGAAGCCCCCGTCACCACAGGCGCACAACTGGGCGGGGTGAGGCCGCGCTTCATCCCGCCAGATGTGCACTGTTAGCGGGCTCGGAGTGCGGCACCCCGCCACATGTGAACAGTTGGCGGAGTTCCGGCATGACTACCTCGCCACATGTGAACAGTTGGCGGAGTTCCGGCATGGCCACTTCGCCACATGTGCACACCTGGCGGGAATCGGGGCGGCTACCTCGCCAGACTGCGCACATGTGGCGAGGTCCGGGCAACGCGAACCCGCCAAAGGTGCGCATGTGGCGCGTTCGCGGCGTCCACTCCCCGCCAGATGTGCGCAGTTGGTGATGTCCCGCTGCCGGCGAGCGGCGCCTGCCTCACCGCCGCAAGGTAAGCCCGATTTGCCCCGAAACATGAATGGCGCGTAGTGGATCTTCGGGATTTCTGGTCGTTGAGGCGACCGAAATCCCCGAAGATCTACGGGCACTCACCTAGCGCCACGCGGCAATATGTTCGATTTGTTTGAAAAGTGGCGCGTCAGGGCCCGCACATTTCAAGATCAGTGGGTGTCGATGACGATGGCCGTGATGTTGTCGCGGCCGCCGGAGGTGAGGGCCAGCTCGACGAGGTGGTTGGCCGTCGCCTGGGCGTCGGCGCCGGCCGCCAGGGTGGCGGCCAGGATGTCGTCGGGGACCTCGTTGCTCAGGCCGTCGGAGCAGAGCAGGTAGCGCTCGCCCGACTGGGGCGTGCGCAGCCAGTAGTCGGGCATGGGGGTCGGGTCGGTGCCCAGCACCCGGGTCACCACGTTGGCGCGCGGGTGGTCGCGGCGCTGCTCCTGGGTGATCGCGCCGGCCTCGTAGAGCTCCTGGACGAGCGAGTGGTCGACCGACACCTGCTCCAGCTCGCCCTGGTAGCTGCGGTAGAGCCGGGAGTCACCCACGTTGAACGCGAACCAGAAGTCGTGTCCGTCGTCCTCGACCGCGATGAGGCCCACGACCGTGGTGCCCATGCCGCCCCGGCCCTCGCCCAGGCGGGCGGCGTCGAGGATGGAGTCGTTGGCGTCGGCGACGACATTGAGGACGGCCTCGGGTCGGATGGACCAGTCGCCGGCGAGCCCGTCGAACGCCTCGACGGCGAGTTGACTCGCGACATCCCCGGCGGCGTGCCCGCCCATTCCGTCCGCGACGACGAAGACCTGTCCGTTGGCCACGAGACTGTCCTCGTTGACCTGTCGGATCTTGCCGACGTCGGTCGCCGCTCCCCAGCTAACCGCGATCATCAGGTGGACCTCTGGCTTCTCCGCCGGCGAGGCCGCGGTCGGCCGCGGCCAGCGTACTTTACCGAGCGATCAGTTAACGTGCGAGTCACCGCGCGATCAACCAATCGCACCAGGGCCGAGCAGGGCCTTCAGGTCGGCCATGAGCGCCGTCGTCGGCGCCACCCGCAGCGGGTTGAGCCGCAGCAGGGTCGCCCGGCTGCCGGTCTGCAACCGCAGGTGGACCTCGGCGGATCCTGGGTGCGACGTGAGCACCTCCTTGAGGCGGTCCACGAGCGGGGGCGTGCACCGGTTGCTGGGCAACGCCACCACCACGGGCCGGCCGGCGTCGGGCTGGCTGATGTCCGGCAGTGAAAGATCCATCGCCATCATGCGGGGCTGGTCGTCGCGGCGGTCGACCCGGCCCTTGACGACCACGATGGCGTCCTCGGCCAGGTACTCCCCCACCACCTCGTACGTGTTGGGGAAGAACAGCACCTCGACGGCGCCGCCGAGATCCTCCAGAGTGGCCGACGCCCACGCGCGGCCCTGCTTGGTGATGCGCCGCTGGAGTCCGGAGAGGATGCCGGCGAGGGTGACGATCTGGCCGTCGCCGACCACGCCCTCCTCGGCGAGCGCCGAGATCGACATCTCGGCCGCGTTGGCGAGCACGCCCTCCAGGCCGAGCAGCGGATGGTCGGACACGTAGAGCCCGAGCATCTCGCGTTCGAAGAGGAGCAGGTCGGCCTTGTCCCACTCGGTCGTGGGAATGGGCGGGGTGACGGACAGCCCGCCGCCACCCGAGGACGGGTCGTCGCCGAGCAGGTCGGCGAACAGGTCGAACTGGCCGACCGCCTCGTTGCGCTTGACGTCCAGGATGCTGTCGATCGCGTCGGCGTGCACGGCGAGCAGGCCCTTGCGGGTGTGCCCGAGCGAGTCGAACGCGCCCGCCTTGATCATGGATTCAATGGTCTTCTTGTTGCAGGCCACCTGGTCGACCTTGCGCAGGTAGTCGTAGAAGTCGGTGTACGCGCCCTTCTCCTTGCGGCAGCGCATGACCGACTCGACGACGTTCACGCCGACGTTGCGTACGGCCGCGAGACCGAACCGGATGTCGTCACCCACGGAGGTGAACCGCGCCGAGGACGCGTTCACGTCCGGCGGCAGCACCTTGATGCCCATGCGCCGGCACTCGGCCAGGTAGACGGCCGACTTGTCCTTGTCGTCGCCGACGGACGTGAGCAGCGCCGCCATGTACTCGGCCGGGTAGTTCGCCTTGAGGTACGCCGTCCAGTACGACACCAGGCCGTACCCGGCGGTGTGGGCCTTGTTGAACGCGTAGTCGGAGAACGGGACGAGGATGTCCCACAGCGTCTTGATCGCGTCGTCGCTGTAACCGTTCTCGCGCATGCCGCCGGAGAAGGGGACGTACTCCTTGTCGAGGATCTCCTTCTTCTTCTTGCCCATCGCGCGGCGCAGCAGGTCGGCGGCGCCGAGCGAGTACCCGGCGAGCTTCTGCGCGATCGCCATGACCTGTTCCTGGTAGACGATCAGGCCGTAGGTGTCGTCCAGGACGTCGGCGAGCGGCTCGGCCAGCTCCGGGTGGATCGGCACGACCGGCTTGCGGCCGTTCTTGCGGTCGGCGTACTCGTTGTGGGCGTTGGCGCCCATCGGGCCGGGGCGGTAGAGCGCGAGGACGGCGGAGATGTCCTCGAAGTTGTCCGGCACCATGGAGCGCAGCAGCGAACGCATCGGGCCGCCGTCGAGCTGGAACACGCCCAGCGTGTCGCCGCGCGCGAGCAGCTCGTACGCCTTCTTGTCGTCCAGCGGCAGCGATTCGAGGATCAGGTCCTCGCCGCGGTTGGCCTTGATGTTGACCAGGCAGTCGTCCATCACCGTGAGGTTGCGCAGGCCCAGGAAGTCCATCTTGAGCAGGCCGATGGTCTCGCAGGCGCCCATGTCCCACTGGGTGATGATGGCGCCGTCCTGCTCGCGCTTCTGGATCGGCAGCACGTCCACGAGCGGGTCGCGGGACAGGATCACGCCGGCGGCGTGCACACCCCACTGCCGCTTGAGGCCCTCCAGGCCCTTCGCCGTGTCGACGACCTTCGTGACGTCGGCCTCGGACTCGTACAGCGCGCGGAACTCGGCGGCCTCCGGGTAGCGCGGGTGGGCCGGGTCGAAGATGCCGCTGAGCGGGATGTCCTTGCCCATGACGGGCGGGGGCATGGCCTTCGTGATCTTGTCGCCCACCGCGAAGGGATACCCGAGTACGCGCGCCGCGTCCTTGATCGCGGCCTTCGCCTTGATGGTGCCGTACGTGATGATCTGGGCGACGCGGGCCTCGCCATACTTCTCCGTGGCGTAGCGGATCATGTCGCCGCGCCGACGCTCGTCGAAGTCCATGTCGATGTCGGGCATCGAGACGCGGTCGGGGTTGAGGAACCGCTCGAACAGCAGCTTGTGCTGGATCGGGTCCAGCTCGGTGATGCCCAGCGCGTACGCGATCAGGGCGCCGGCCGCAGACCCTCGGCCCGGCCCGACCCGGATGCCCTCGCGCTTGGCGTAGGCGACCAGGTCGGCGGTCACCAGGAAGTACCCCGGGAAGCCCATCTGGCAGATGACGTTGAGCTCGTACTCCGCCTGCTGCTTGTGGCCCTCGGGGACGCCGCCCGGGAACCGGATCTCCAGGCCCCGCATGACCTCGGCGCGCAGCCACGACTCCTCGCTGTGCCCCTCGGGCACCGGGAACTGCGGCATCAGGTTGCGGGAGGCGAACACCGTCTTGTAGTCACCGATCCGCTCGGCGATCTCGAGGGTGTTGTCGCACGCGCCGGGGACCTGCGCGTCCCACATCGCGCGCATCTCCTCGGCCGACTTCAGGTAGAAGTCGCGCGCGTCGAACTTGAACCGCTTCGGGTCGGCCAGCGTCGAGCCCGACTGCACACACAGGAGCACCTCGTGCGCGTCCGCGTCGTCGGCGTACGTGTAGTGCAGGTCGTTGGTGGCGATGGGCTTGAGGTTGAGGACCTTGCCGAGCTTGAGCAGGTCGTCCCGGACGCGGGTCTCGATGCCGAGGCCGTGGTCCATCAGCTCGAGGTAGAAGTTGTCCGCCCCGAAGATGTCGCGGAACTCCGCCGCCGACTCGACCGCCCTGTCGAAGTTGCCGATGCGCAGCCAGGTCTGGATCTCCCCTGACGGGCAACCGGTCGTGGCGATGAGCCCCTTCGCGTACTCGTGGAGAAGTTCGCGGTCGGCGCGGGGCTTGTAGAAGTAGCCCTCCAGGCTCGACCGGGACGCGAGGCGGAAGAGGTTGTGCAGGCCGTCGGCGTCCGCGGCCAGCATCGTCATGTGGGTGTACGCCCCACCGCCGGAGACGTCGTTCTCGCCGCCGTCGGCCCAGCGCACCCGGGTGCGGTCGCGACGGTCGGTGCCCGGCGTGAGGTAGGCCTCCAGGCCGACGATCGGCTTCACGCCGGCGGCCGTGGCCTGCTTGTAGAAGTCGTACGCGCCGAAGACGTTGCCGTGGTCGGTCATCGCCAGCGCCGGCATGCCCATCCGGGCCGCCTCGCTGAACAGATGCTTGAGCCGCGCCGCTCCGTCCAGCATCGAATACTCGGTGTGGACATGGAGATGGACGAACGAGTCGGCCACCCGCGCCTCCCTTCAGCGGTACCGCCCGAGCCTAGTCCGCCCGGCCCGGACGCACGCGCCGCGGTGGCTACGACACGGCCACGCTCACCCCCGTGGAGGCCGGCGAATCGTGCAGTTCCACGCGTTTCAACGTGGTGTCCTTCGGGATGTCGAAGACGATCGAGCCGCTCAGCTGGTCGCCGGGATTGACCTTGGTGAAGAACGCGCGGTGCCCCCGGTTGGCGTACCCGCCCGCGAGGCTGTCCGCCCGGTACTCCGTGTCCTTGGTGTCGAACGCCCGCTGGAACACGTCGCTGAACAGGCGCGACTCCGTCCCCACATTGCGGACGGTGAGGTTGACCACGCAGAACTGCCCGTCCGCGGTGGCATGCCGCTCCTGCGTGCCGACCTCGGACAGGCCGCAGTTCACGGCCACGACGGTGAACTGCAACACGCCGTCGGTGACGGGCGTGCCGATCTCGCCGGCCGTCGGCCGGGCCGGGGCCGCGGGCAGCGGCGCGCCGCCCCGGGTCGTCGGCGCCCCCGTGGTGGGTCGGCCGCCGGTCGCCGTCGTCGTGCCGTCGCCGGCGGCGATGATGAACAGCGCGCCGATGGCGAGGCAGCACAGCACCAGCACCGCGCCGAGCGCGACGAGCAGCCAGATCCACCACTGCTGCTTCTTGGGCTCGCCCGGCGCCGGCGGCTGCGCGCCGTACGGGTGGACGGGCGGATAGCTCCCCGTCGGAGGGGCCCCGGGCGGATAGGCCCCGGGCGGGTAGCCGCCCGGCGGGCCGCCGTGGGGCGGCCCTGGCTGCGGGCCGCCGTGGGGCGGGCCTGGCGGTACGGCGCCGTGGG